>NZ_BBSK01000146.1:0-5129 GCF_001319805.1 Burkholderia sp. E168m22 | reverse complement strand
CCGACTGCGCCGCTTGCCGCGTTGCCCACTGTCCCGACAACACCACCGAGACCACCGGCCCCGCCTCCAACACCGCCCAGTGCGCCAGTCAACGTCCCGACTGCGCCCGTTGCCGTGTTCGCCACCGTGCCGACGACGCCCCCGAGACCGCCAGTCGGATTGCCACCGCCGATGCCACCCAGCGCACCGGTCACCGTGCCAACGACGCCGCCGAGACCACCGCCGCTGCCACCAACACCACCCAACACGCCCGTCACGGCACCGACCGCGCCGGTGGCCGCGTTCGCCACCGTCCCGACGACACCACCAAGCCCGCCGGTCGTACCACCACTTCCGCCGAGACCACCCAGCGCACCCGTCACCGTACCGGCCACGCCCGCGACCGGCTCGAGCAATCCGCTACCGATACCAATGGCCGCGCTTCCCGTCCCCGTCCCGGCAAGCCCGATCGAGATACCGCCTGCATTCGGGTTGCCGACCGTCACCGCCCCATTCCCCCATCCCGTCACCGTGCCGATGAGTCCCCCGGGCGCCGGCGACGCGCCTTCGATGATCAAGCCGTCGGTGTTGCTGAGACTTCCCGGCACGGCGGTCACGACCACCGCCTGGGACGCCGTGGCGGCCAGGCTGAACACAGCCGCGACCGACAGGGCGATGCCCGTCAATTTCACGTTCATTTTCGTTTTCATGAGTAACCTCAGTTCGGTTGGACAACCGCGGAACAGCTCGAGCGATGACGCGTGGACCCTGTCGCCCGAAGGCGGCACGAATCGTTCGCGGATTGCCCGATACGGCAAAGCGTTGAAACAAGTTCGAACAGACCGATGCAACGGGATACCAAACACCGCGTGACGCGCTTCATGAAAACGATTCGCATCACGAAGTTTCTGAAATACGAACCTGAAAACAAACCACCACATAACCATCGATAAACGATCGGCCGCTCACGACGACTTCATCGCGAACGGCCGTCGCCCCTCCCTTTAGAACTTCCACAACAGATTGCCGTACAACGCGTGATCGCTGATGTGGCCGCCAAGCTGGCCGCTATACGACAGGCCGAGCGACAGGTTCTTGGTCACGGCCGCATCGACACCGACCTCGAGCACCGCGGCATCACGCGCGACCGGCACGCCGGTCACGCTGAACGGCGAACCGCCGCTCGCGAACGACAGCGTCGACGCCGGCTGCGTATTGCCGAATGCATGCCGCCATCCGACGGTGCCGAACGCCGTGACCTTGCCCTTCGTCGTGACCGCGACGTCGGTCGAGGCCCGCACGCCGAGCGTCGAGAAGCCGAGGCCCGTCGTGTCGGAATCGCCCTGCAGCGCCGCCGCGCCGCCGTTCTCCCTGAAGCCGCCGGTGTGCAGGCTCGCGAACGCAAGCCCGACAAACGGTTCGAGCGAGACGTTGCGAATGGCCGTCGAGTAGCCGATCTCGGTGAACACCTGCGTCGCGTTCGCGTCGTAGCTGGCGGTATCGTGGTCGGCGAAGCTGCCGAACGACGGATTGCGCTCGCTATGCACGCGGTACCACGACTGCGACACGCCACCGCGCACGTTCCACGCGTCGTATCGGCCGCTGGCGTACAGCGCGATCGTCCCGCCGTTGACCTTCGCCGACTCGTTCTGGTCGGTATTGAGCTGGCTGCGCGACGCGCCGCCCGCGATACCGACGCGCCAGTGGCTGCTGACTTCCGCATCCGTGCCGACGATGAAGCCATACAGGTTGCGATCGATCGACGCGACGCCGTCGCCGTTGAACCGGCTATGCGAGCCGTACAGTCGGCCCCACACCGCGGGCTTGTACGACTTGGCCGGCGTGCAGCCGTTTTCCGCGGCCATGCGCCGGTCGAGCGCCGCCGCATGGTCGTCCGCCGACACCGGCGCCTCGCATCCGCACAGCGCCCCGCCCGGCTGCGAACCGAGCCGCGCACGATCGAGCACCGCGTCGCGCACGTAGCGGCTGTCCGACAGCAGCACGCTACGCGTACTCGGATACAGATCGCCGGCCAGTTGCGTGAATGCGCGGTTCGCGGTCGTCGCATCCGACGTCAGCACCGTATCGAACAGCGGGTTGCCGGCGCCGAGCGTGCCGACCGCGCCCGCCACCGCTTGCCCGTCGGGCGTAGTCGCCACCGACGCGAACGGCGTGCCGTTCGGCGCCAGCGACATCAGTACCTGCGCCGGGTTGTACGTGAGCGTCGGCGTGAGGAACGCATACGTCGAGTTCACCGCGCTGAATTGCCCTTGCACGCCCGCGCCGGCATTCACGATGGTGTAGAGCTTGCCCGGCTGGTATTGCCCGGTCGCCGCGACGACCTGCACCGACCCACCGTTGAGCGTGGCGGAGCCGGTCACGTCGAGGCCGCCGCTCTGCTGCGGCGTGGCGCCGACCTGCAGCGTCGAGCCCGGCTGGAAGGTCGCGTTGCCCGCGACCTTCAGCGGCTGCCCCAGCTGGAGGACCGATGCAGTACCGCCGCCCGACACGACCAGGCCGCCGACCGTGCCCGTCCCGGTGACGGTCGCGCCGCTGCCGACGGTCACCGGCGAGCTGGCCAGCGAACCGGTGACGGCGAGCGTGCCGCCCGTCACGTTCGTCGGCCCGGACAGCGTGTTCGTCCCGCTCAGCACCTGCGCGCCCGTGCCGGCCAGCGTCAGCGGGCCGGTACCCGACAGCGTGCCCGCGAACGAGCTGGTGCCGGCGGTATTGACCGTCAGCGGCGTCGCGCCGAGATTCACGGTCGAACCCGTCGTACCCGACAGCGTGCCGATCGACTGCGGCGCGGCCGAGGCCGCCAGGTTCAGCGTCGCGCCGCTGCCCGCGAGGATCACCGGGCTCGTCGGCGCGAGGCTGCCTGCACCGGCGAGCGCGAGCATGCTGCCGCTGCCGATCGTCGTGCCGCCGGTGTACGTGTTGGCGCCGGTCAGCGTCTGCGTGCCGCCGCCCTGCACCGCGAAGCCGCCGGTGCCCGCGATCGTGCCGCCGAACGAACCGCCCGCCGGACCGGCCACGGTCAGCGTATTGCCGCCGAGATTCACGGTCGAACCGGCGGCGCCCGACAACGCGCTCGCCGTCTGCGGCGTCGTGGCCGCGCCGACGTCGAGCGTCGCGCCGTTGCCGGCCAGCGTCAGGGCGCTGCCCGCCGACAGGCTGCCGTTGCCGCCGATCGCCAGCGTGCTGCCGTTGCCGATCGTCGTGTTGCCCGTGTACACGTTCGCGCCGCCGAGGGTCGTCGTCGACGGGCCGCTCACCGCCAGGTTGCCCCCGCCCGAGATCGGGCCGCTCAGGCCGAGGTTGTTCACGCCGCCGACCGTCAGCGTCGAGCCCGTGCCGAGATTCACCGCGTTGCCGAGCGTCGTGCCCGCGACGCTGGCCCCGAGTGTGCCGCCGGTGCCGCCGACGCTCAGCGTGCCGCTGCCGAGTGCGGTCGGCGTGCCGGCCAGCAGCGTGCCGCCGCCGGTGACGCTCGTGCCGCCGGTGTAGGTGTTGCCCCCGACAGCGTCGTCGTCGCCGGACCGTTGACCGCGAGCGTGCCGCTCCCCGAGATCGCGCCGGTCAGGCCGAGGCTGTTAGGGCCACTCACCGTCAGCGTCGCCCCCGTACCGAGGTTCACCGCATTGGCGAGCGTCGTGCCCGGCGTGCCAGCTGCCAGCGTGCCGCCCGCACCGCTCGCGTTGAGCGTGCCGGTACCGAGCGCCGTGTTGCTGCCCGCGACCAGCGTGCCGCCACCGGTCAGGTTCGTGCCGCCCGAATACGTGTTCGGACCGGTCAGCGTCTCGGTGCCCGTGCCCGACAACGTGAGGCTGCCGCCCGCGCCCGCGATCGTGCCGCCGAACGTGCCGCTGCCCGACCCGCCGAGCGTCAGGTTGTTGCCGCCCAGGTTCACCGTCGAACCGGCGACGCCCGACAGCGCCGTCGTCGTTTGCGGCGTCGTCGCGCCGCTGACGTCGAAGGTCGCGCCCGCACCGGTCAGGCTCAGCGGGCTGCTACCGGAGAGGCTGCCGCCCGCGCCGATCGCCAGCGTGCCGCTGTTGATCGTCGTCGCACCGGTGTACGAGTTGTTGCCCGTCAGCGTTTGCGTGCCGCTGCCCGACAACGTCAAGCCGCCCGTGCCGGCCACGGTGCCGCCGTACGTGCCGTTACCGGCACCGGCCAGCGTCAGCGTGTTGCTGCCGAGATTCACGGTCGAACCCGACACGCCCGACACGGCGCCCGTGGTCTGCGGCGTCGTGGCCGCGCTCAGATCCAGCGTGGCGCCCGTACCCGACAGATCGACCGCGCTGCCGGCCGACAGGCTGCCGCCCGCGCCGACCGCCAGCGTGCTGCCGTTGCCGATCGTCGTGTTGCCGGTGTACGTGCCCGCGCCGGTGAGCGTCGTCGTCGACGGACCGTTCACCGCGAGGTTGCCGCTGCCGCCGATCGCGCCGCCCAGGCCGAGATTGTTCGCACCGCCAACCGTCAGCGTCGAACCCGCGCCGAGATTCACCGCGTTGCCGAGCGTCGTGCCGGCCACGCTGGTGCCGAGCGCGCCGCCCGCGCCGCTCGTGTTCAGCGCGCCCGTGCCGAGCGCCGAACCACTGCCGGCGAGCAGCGTGCCGCCGCCGCTCAGGGTCGTGCCGCCCGTGTACGTGTTCGTCCCGTTGAGCGTTTCGGTACCCGTGCCCGCCAGCGTCAGGCTGCCGCCCGTGCCGGCGATCGTGCCGCCGTACGTGCCGCTGCCCGACCCGCCGAGCGTCAATGCGTTGCCGCCGAGGTTCACCGTCGAACCCGATACGCCCGACAACGCACCCGTCGACTGCGGCGACGTGGCCGCGCTCAGATCGAGCGTCGCACCTGCACCGGCCAGATCGACCGCGCTGCCGCCGGACAGGCTGCCGCCCGCGCCGACCGCCAGCGTGCTGCCGTTGCCGATCGTCGTGTTGCCGGTGTACGTGCCGACGCCGGTGAGCGTCGTCGTCGACGGGCCGTTCACCGCCAGATTGCCGCTGCCCGAGATCGTGCCGCCCAGGCCGAGATTGTTCGCACCGCCAACCGTCAGCGTCGACCCCGCGCCGAGGTTCACCGCGTTGCCGAGCGTCGTGCCGGCCACGCTCGTGCCGAGCGTGCCGCCCGCGCCGCTCGTGTTC
>NZ_BBSK01000145.1:0-3289 GCF_001319805.1 Burkholderia sp. E168m22 | reverse complement strand
GTGTTGCCGCCGAGGTTCACCGCCGAACCGGCTGCGCCCGACAGCGTGCCCGTGGTCTGCGGCGACGTGGCCGCGCTCACGTCCAGGGTCGCGCCCGCGCCGGCCAGATCGATCGCGCTGCCCGACGACAGGCTGCCGCCCGCGCCGACCGCCAGCGTGCTGCCGTTGCCGATCGTCGTGTTGCCGGTGTACGTGCCCGCGCCGGTGAGCGTCGTCGTCGACGGACCATTCACCGCGAGGTTGCCGCTGCCCGAGATCGCGCCGCCGAGACCCAGGTTGTTCGCACCGCCAACCGTCAATGTCGAGCCCGAACCGAGATTGATCGCGTTGGTCAGCGTCGTACCGGCCACGCTGGTGCCGAGCGTGCCGCCCGCGCCGCTCGTGTTCAGCGCGCCCGTGCCGAGCGCCGAGCCGCTGCCCGCGATCAGCGTGCCGCCGCCGGTGAGATTCGTGCCACCCGTGTAGGTATTGTTGCCCGTCAGCGTTTCGGTACCCGTGCCCGACAACGTGAGGCTGCCGCCCGCGCCCGCGATCGTGCCGCCGTACGTGCCGCTGCCCGTGCCGCCGAGCGTCAGGTTGTTGCCCCCCAGGTTCACCGTCGAACCGGCCACGCCCGACAGCGTACCCGTGGTCTGCGGCGTGGTCGCGCCGCTGACGTCGAAGGTTGCCCCCGCACCCGCGAGATTCACCGGGCTGCTCGCCGACAGGCTGCCGCCCGCGCCGATCGCCAGCGTGCCGCTGTTGATCGTCGTCGCGCCGGTGTACGTGTTGGTGCCGGTCAGCGTTTCCGTTCCCGTACCGGCCATCGTCAGCCCGCCGGTGCCGCCGATCGTCCCCGCATAGCTGCCGTTGCCGGCGCCGGCCAGCGTCAGCGTGTTGCCGCCGAGGTTCACGTTCGTGCCCGCTACGCCGGACAGCATGCCGCTCGTCTGCGGCGTGGTCGCCGCGCTGATGTCGAGCGTCGCGCCCGCGCCGGCCAGGTCGAGCGCGCTGCCCGCCGACAGGCCGCCGCCCGCGCCCACCGCCAGCGTGCTGCCGCCGCCGATCGTCGTGTTGCCGGTGTAGGTGTTCACGCCCGTGAGCGTCGTCGTCGACGGGCCGCTGACCGACAGGCCGCCGCTGCCCGAAATCCCGCCGCCCAGCCCGAGATCGTTCGCACCGCCAACCGTCAGCGTCGAACCCGCGCCGAGATTCACCGCATTGCCGAGCGTCGTGCCGGCCACGCTCGTGCCGAGCGAGCCACCCGCGCCCGTCACGTTCAGCGCGCCGGAGCCCAGCGCGCTGCCGTTGCCCGCGATGAGCCCGCCGCCGCTCAACGTGGTGCCGCCGTCATAGGTGTTCGTGCCGGTGAGCGTCGTGGTGCCCGCGCCGGTCTGCGCAAGCCCGCCGCTGCCGGAAATCGTGCCGCTCAGGCCGAGATCGTTCGCGCCGTTCAGCCCGAGCGTCGCACCCGCGCCGAGCGTCACCGCGTTGCCGAGCGTCGTGCCGCTCACGCTGGCGTTCAGCGTGCCGTTGCCGGTCACGTTCAACGCGCCGGAACCGAGCGCCGTATTGCTGCCCACGCTCAGTCCGCCGCTGTTCAGCGTCGTCCCGCCGCCGTAGGTGTTCGCGCCGCCGAGCGTGGTCGTGCCCGCGCCGGACTGCACCACGCCGCCCGCGCCGGAAATCGTCCCGTTCAGGCCGAAGTCGAACGCGCCGCCGAGATGCAGCGTCGAGCCGATGCCCAGATCGACGGCGTTCGCCAGCAGCAGGTTAGCCGTGCTCGCACTGAGCGCGCCGCCGCTGCCGGTGACGGTGAGTGCGCCCGTGCCGAGCGCCGTATTGCTGCCGACCGACAGACCGCCGGCGCCGAGCGTCGTACCGCCCGTGTACGTGTTCGCGCCGGTGAGCGCGGTTGTTCCGCTGCCGGTTTGCGCGAGACTGCCGCCACCGGCGATGATGCCGCCGAGGCCCAGGTCGTTCGTGCCGCCGAGCGTCAGTGACGAACCGGCGCCGAGATTCACCGCGTTGTTCAGCGTCGTGCCGGCGATGCTCGCGGCCAGCGTGCCGCCGGCGCCGGCGACGTTCAACGCGCCCGTGCCGAGTGCCGCACCATTGCCGGCGACCAGCGTGCCGCCACCGGCGAGGTTCGTGCCGCCCGTGTACGTGTTGGCCCCGTTCAGCGTTTCGGTGCCCGTGCCCGACAGCGTCAGACTACCGCCTGCGCCCGCGATCGTGCCGCCGAACGTGCCGCTGCCGGCGCCGCCGAGCGTCAGGCCGTTGCCGCCGAGGTTCACCGTCGAACCGGCCACGCCCGACAGCGTGCCGATCACCTGCGGCAGCGCTGCACCGCTCAGGTCGAACGTCGCGCCGGCGCCGCCCAGGTTGACTGCGCCGCCTGCCGCCAGGCTGCCGCCCGCGCCGATCGCCAGCGTGCCGCTGTTGATCAGTGTGCCGCCGGTGTACGTGTTGGTGCCCGTCAACGTTTCCGTGCCGGTGCCGGCGAGCGTCAGCCCGCCCGCACCGCCGATCGTGCCGCCGAACGTGCCGTTACCGGAGCCGCCGAGCGTCAGCGTATTGCCGCCGAGATTCACCGCCGCGCCGGCCGTACCGACCAGCCCGCCCGTCGTCTGCGGCGATGTGGCCGCGCTCAGGTCGAGCGTCGCGCCCGCGCCGGTCAGATCGAACAGGCTGCCGCCCGACAGGCTGCCGCCGGCACCCACCGCGAGCGTGCTGCCGTTGCCGATCGTCGTGTTGCCGGTGTAGCTGCCCACCCCCGTGAGCGTCGTGATCGACGGGCCGCTGACCGACAGATTGCCGCCGCCCGAAATCGCACCGCCGAGGCCGAGATTGTTCGCGCCGCCGACCGTCAGCGTCGCGCCCGCGCCGAGATTCACCGCGTTGCCGAGCACCGTGCCGCCGACGTTCGTGCCGAGCGAGCCGCCCGCGCCGGCCACGTTCAGCGCGCCCGTGCCGAGCGCCGAGCCATTGCCGGCGATCAAGCCGCCACCGCTCAGCGTCGTGCCGCCCGAGAACGTGTTCGCCCCGAGCAGCGTCGTCGTGCCGCTGCCGGTTTGCGCGAGGCCGCCGTTGCCGGCAATCACGCCGCCGAGGCTCAGATCGGCCGCACCGTTCAGCCCGAGCGTCGCGCCCGCGCCGAGGTTCACCGCGTTGCCGAGCAAGGTACCGGCGACGTTCGTGGCGAGCGTGCCGCCCGCCCCGCTCACATTCAGCGCGCCTGTGCCGAGCGCCGCGCCGTTGCCGGCGATCAGTCCGCCGCCGCTCAGCGTGGTGCCGCCCGAGAACGTGT
>NZ_BBSK01000144.1:0-1613 GCF_001319805.1 Burkholderia sp. E168m22 | reverse complement strand
CGTCGTGCCGCTGCCGGTTTGCGCGAGCCCGCCGTTGCCGGCGATCGTGCCGCTCAGGCCGAGATCGTTCGCGCCGTTCAACCCCAGCGTGACGCCGGCGCCAAGATTGACCGCATTGCCGAGCGTCACGCCCGGCACGCTCGCGCCGAGCGACGCCGAGCCGTTGACGTCGAGTGCGCCGAGGCCGAGCGCCGCGCCGCTGCCGACGACCAGGCTGCCGCCCGTCAGCGCGGTGCCGCCCGCATACGTGTTGTTGCCGGTCAGCGCCTGCGAGCCGGTGCCGGCGAGCGTCAGCCCGCCCGCCCCGCCGATGTTGCCCGCGAAGACGCCGCTGCCGCTGCCCGCGAGCGTCAGGTGGTTCGCACCGAGATCGATCGTCGAACCGGCGACACCCGACAGCGTGCCGATCGACTGCGGCGTGGTCGCCCCGCTGATATTGAACTGCGCACCGGCGCCGGTCAGGTTGACGGGGCTCGACGCGGCAAGACTGCCGCCCGCGCCGATCGCGAGCGTGCCGCTGCCGATCGTGGTGCCGCCGGTAAACGTTTCGGCCGCAGTGAGCGTCGTTCTACCCGGGCCGTTCACGGACAGGCCGCCGCTACCGGAAATGATCCCGCCCAGCCCGAGATCGTTCGCACCCCCAACCGTCAGCGCCGCGCCTGCGCCGAGCTGGATCGCGTTGCCGAGCACCGTGCCGCCGACGGTCGTGCCGAGCGAGCCGCCCGCGCCGGTCACGTTCAGCGCGCCCGTGCCCAGTGCCGCGCCGTTGCCGGCGAGGATGCCGCCACCGCTCAGCGTCGTGCCGCCCGAGAACGTGTTCGCGCCGGTCAGCGTCGTGATGCCCGAGCCGATTTGCGCGAGACCGCCGCTACCGCCGATCACGCCGTTCAGGCCCAGATCGTTCGCGCCGGTCAATGCAAGTGTCGCGCCCGCGCCGAGGTTCATCGCGTTGCCCAGCGCGATGCCGTTCACGCTCGCGCCGAGCGCACCGCCCGCGCCGGCGACGTTGAGCGCGCCGCTGCCGAGCGCCGTATTGCTGCCGGCGAGCAGCGTGCCGGCGCTCAGCGTCGTGCCGCCGCCGAAGGTGTTCGCGCCGGACAGCGTCGTCGTCCCCGTGCCGCTCAGCACGAGACCGCCGCTGCCGCCGATCGCGCCGCTCAGGCCGAGGTCGTTCGCGCCATTCAGCGTCAGCGATGCGCCGTTCAAATTGACGTCGTTCGCGAGCGCCGCGCCGGCAGCCAGATCCGCGCTCAGCGAACCGCCGAGGTCGCTCACGTTCAACGCGCCGCCCACGCCGAGCGCCGTGTTGCCGCCGACGATCAGGCTCCCGCCGCCCGTCAGGCTCGCGCCGCCCGTAAACGTGTTCGCGCCGGACAGCGTCGTCGCGCCGGTACCGCCGAGCGCCAGGCCGCCCGCGCCCGAGATCGCGCCGTTCAGGCCGAGATCGGCGGCGCCGTTCAGGCCGAGCGTTGCGCCCGCACCCAGATTCACTGCATTGCCGAGCACCGTGCCGGCGACGTTCGTCGCGAGGGTGCCGCCCGTGCCGGATACGTTCAGCGCGCCGTGCCGAGTGCCGCGCCGTTGCCGGCGATCAACCCGCCACCGCTCAGCGC
>NZ_BBSK01000143.1:0-109036 GCF_001319805.1 Burkholderia sp. E168m22 | reverse complement strand
CGAGCGCCGCGCCGTTGCCGGCGATCAACCCGCCGCCGCTCAGTGCCGTGCCGCCCGAAAACGTGTTCACGCCGAGCAGCGTCGTCGTGCCCGTGCCGCTTTGCGCGAGGCCGCCGTTACCGGCGATCGTGCCGCCGAGGCTCAGGCCGGCCGCGCCGTTCAGGCCCAGCGTGGCGCCTGCATCGAGATTCACCGCATTGCCGAGCAGCGTGCCGCCGACGTTGGTCGCCAGCGAGCCGCCCGCACCGGTCACATGCAGCGCGCCGGTGCCGAGCGCCGCGCCGGTGCCGGCGATCAGCCCGCCGCCGCTCAGCGCCGTGCCGCCCGAGAACGTGTTCGCGCCGAGCAGCGTCGTCGTCCCGCGCCGGTTTGCGCAAGACCGCCATTGCCGGCGATCGTGCCGCTCAGGCCGAGGTTGGCCGAACCGTTCAGGCCCAGCGTCACGCCGGTGTCGATATTCACGGCATTGCCGAGCAACGTGCCGCCGATGCTGGTGCCGAGCGTGCCGCCCGCGCTGCTCACGTTCAGCGCGCCCGCGCCGAGCGCCGTGCCGGTGCCGACGACGAGCCCCCCGCCGCCCGTCAGATTCGTTCCGCCCGTGAACGAATTGGCGCCGTTCAGCGTCAGCGTGCCGGTGCCGCTCGCGTTCAGCGCACCGCCGCCGCCGATCGTGCCCGACAACGCGAGCCCGTTCGCGCCGTCGACCGTCAGGCTCGTGCCGAGCGCCACGTTGTTGAGGAGGTTCACGCCGGCCGCGCCGGCCTCGAGCGTGCCGCCGCCGGCGACGATCGTGCCGGTGCCCAGGGCCCCGGCGCCGTGGACGATCGCGGTGCCGCCGGTCAGCGACGCGTTCGTCGCGGTCGATGCGCCGGTGAGGTCCCACGTGCCGCCCTGCACGCCGAGGTTGTTGAAATTGCCGTACGTATCGACTGCAATGGTGCCGTTCGCCGGGCTACCGACAGCCGTGTTCAGTTGCAGGTTGAGCGTGTTGTTGCCGCCCAGGCCGGCATCGACGCCGAGCCCGACCGACGACCCGGTCTGCGCATTGAACGTGTTCGACGTGCCGAGGGCCGCGCCCAGCGACACGTTGCCGGTGACGGTGCCGGCGTTGGTGAACGTGTTCCCCGCGCCCGGCGTCCCGCTGGGCGCGAGCACCACCGAACCGTTGATCGCGCCGCCGCTCGCGTTGGTGAAGTTGACCTGTGCGCCGCCCGACGTGGTCACGACCTGCGCGGTCGGGCCGGCGCTGAAGCCCAGCAAGCCGGTCGTACCGATCGTGCCGGCATTCGTGATGTTCGTCGTGCCGCCCGTGCCGTTGTATACCGTCAGCGCCGGCCCGTTGAGCAGCGAGCTCGTCGACCCCATCATCACGCCCGAGCTGGTGTTCGTGACGTTGACGGTGCTCGCCGACCCGACATTGCCGACCACCGTGCCGTTCGACACGAGGCTCAACCCGGACAACGCGGGGTCGATCCTGCCGTTGTTGGTCAGCGTGACGCCGCTGCCGGTCAGCGACAGCGCGGTGCCGCCGAGCAACGGCACCACGGATACGGTCGCGAGCGGCGCAACGGTCAGGTTGAGATTGTTGGTGCCGTTCGAATAGGACGTGGTGGCTCCGGTACAACTGACGATCGTCGTTCCGGTGCAGGCGGCCAGCGCGTCGACGGGGACGATCCCGGCACCGACCAGCGCGACCAGCATGCCGGTCGGGACGAGGAGTTTCGGACGTGCTTCCGCGCGCTTTTTGTTCGAGCCCATGCGCATACGCATAATCACACCTTCCCATAAGAGAATCGACGACACCGGGTATTGCCTCGACGCATTTAAAATGCCGAAGACAAATACTGGAATTCGCTATTCGATGTTTTTTAGAAAAACACCGCCCCGTCACCAATCCGAAGTGGTTGGCTGGATTAAAAACAAATAAGAATGAATCGATGAGAATTATTGAATCGGCATATTTTACTTTTAAGCCCCCTTCGTCACCCGGTAAGTTTTTCGCTAATCAGAAACAGTTGTTTTCATATAGCCGGAAGCACTGCCCGGGGGAGCACAGTCGAACCCCGTCCGTCCCTGCAGGCCAACACCGCCTCGCCGCCGAAATCCCGTATGTACGGAGCCTTCCGCCCGACAATCAAACGCCGGACCTGCCCGGTCGGACAACCGTACCGCCGTCGCCCCGCCTACCCGTTCGTCAGTACCTGCCGTCCGATTCTCATGTCTCCAGGCGTGATCGCGAGACAAATATAGGCTCGACTCGCAAACGTTTTCCATGGGCCGGATATTTTTTTGGCAAAACTCAACATTCTTTCATCCCGATTAACTCATTTACGCCCGAGATGAAAATGATTCTCTTTAAGTAAATCACGCAAATCATTAAGAAAGGCAAAAAAATCAAATTCCCGGATGCCGAATTTTTAGCGGATCTGCTTTAATTGATTCAGATCCGCCGCATTGCCTTTCCGATTCGCGGGCGATAACGAGGTGTCCAAGGGAGAACTTCACGATGGTGACGTTGAACATCAACAACCGGCCGGCCGAGATCGATGCCGATCCGTCGACGCCGGTGCTCTGGGTGCTGCGCGACAACCTCGGGCTGACCGGCACCAAGTTCGGCTGCGGCACCGGCGACTGCGGCGCCTGCACCGTTCATGTCGACGGCCGGGCGGCCCGAAGCTGCACGCTGGCGCTGTCGGCGGTCGGCAGTGCGCGCATCACGACGTCCGAACATCTCGCCGACGATGCGCTCGGCAAGGCCGTCCTCGACGCGTGGCTCCGGCACGACGTCGCGCAATGCGGCTACTGCCAGAGCGGTCAGATGATGAGCGCGGCCGCCCTGCTGCGCGGCAACAAGGCGCCGACCGACGCCGACATCGATCGCGCGATGGCCGGCAACCTGTGCCGCTGTGCGACCTACCAGCGCATCCGCGCCGCGATTCACGATGCGGCCAGCGCGCTTGCCTGAGCCTGCCGGGAGACTTTGACCATGCGTATTCGCACTGCCGGGCGCCCGGCGAGCACCGACGCCCCCCACCCCGACGCTTCGCCGGTCGCCGGAACAGGTTCTCCGTCGCTCGGCCGGCGCGGCTTCCTGAAACTCACGATGGCGGCGAGCGGCTGCCTTGCACTGGGCATCGCGCCGACCCGGGCCACGGCCGAAGCCGGCAAAGCCCTTCCGTCTTCGCCACCGCAAGCATTCCTGATCATCGCGCCGGACAACACGGTGACGATCGCCGTCAACCGGACGGAATCCGGCCAGGGCGTCAGCACCGCGCTGCCGATGGCGCTGGCCGACGAACTGGATGCCGACTGGCGCAACGTACGCACCGTGCTCGCACCGGCCGGCGAGCCGTACAAGGACCCGGTGACGGGCATCCAGATGACCGGCGGCGCGACGTCGGTCAATCACTCGTTCGCGCAATACCGCGAACTCGGCGCGTCCGCGCGCGCGATGCTCGTCGCCGCGGCCGCGCGGCGCTGGAACGTCGATCCCGCCGCGTGCCGCACCGCGAACGGTGTCGTGACGGCCGGCAACCGCAGCGCGACCTACGGCGAACTGGCGCCCGACGCGATGGAGATGCCGGTGCCGCAGCGGGTGCCGTTGAAATCGCCGGACCAGTTCCGCATCATCGGCAAGCCGACACCGCGCATCGACGCACGCGCGATGCTCGACGGCACGCTCAAGTACGGGATGGATTGGCGCCTGCCGGACATGAAGGTGGCCGTGATCGCGCGCCCGCCACGCTTCGGCGGGCAGGTCGCGAGCTACAACGCGGCCGCGGCCCGGGCGATCAAGGGCGTGGTGGAAGTCGTCGAGATCCCGGTCGACCGCGGCGGCACCGGCGTGGCCGTCATCGCCGATGGGTACTGGCCGGCCAAACTCGGGCGCGATGCGCTGCAGGTCACATGGAAGGACAGCGGGTCGAGCGTGTCGTCAGCGGAACAGATGCGCGCTTACAAGCAGCTCGCCGCCTCGCCCGGCACCGTGGTGCGGACAGCGTCGAGCGGCAGTGCGCCGCCACCGGCAACACGGATTCAGAAGGAATACGAATTTCCGTATCTCGCGCATGCGCCGATGGAGCCGCTCAGCTGTACGGTGGACGTCGGCCCGGCGAGCTGCGCGTGCGGGATCAAGATCTGGGGCGGATCGTCGCTGCAGACGGCCGATCGCGCCGCGGTCGCGAAGGCGCTCGGCGTGGCGCCGGCCAAGGTCCAGATCTTCACGTTGACGTCGGGCGGCGACTACGGCCGGCGTTCGACGCCGACGTCGGACTACGTGGTCGAAGCCGCGCGCGTATCCGCCGCCTATCTGGCGGCCGGCCACCTCGGCCCGGTCAAGACGATCTGGACGCGCGAGGACGATCTGCGCGGCGGCTATTACCGCCCGATGGTGCTGCATCGCGTCGACATCGGCGTGGACGGCAGCGGCACCGTGCGCGACTGGCAGCACGTCGTCGTCGGCCAGTCGGTGCTGAAGGGTTCGCCGCTCGAGCGCACGACGATTCGCAAGGGTGGCGTCGACCCCGCGCTGACCGAAGGCGTCGCCGACAGCCCGTACGGCTTTCCGATGCAGGTGTCGGTCCATCAGACGGACGCGGACGTGCCGGTCCAGTCGTGGCGCTCGGGCGGCCATACGCATACGGCATTCGTGATGGAGACGCTGGTCGACGAGCTCGCGCACGCGGCGCGACAGGACCCGGTCGCGTATCGGATGGCACGGCTGTCCGGTCCCGAGCACGCGCCCCATCGCCAGGCGCTCGCGCTCGCCGTCGACAAATCCGGCTACGGCACGCGCACGCTGCCTGCCGGGCACGCATGGGGCACGGCCATGCATGAATCGGCCGGGACGGTCGTGGCTTACGTGACGGAGGTCTCGATCGAAGCGCAGCAACCGCGCGTGCATCGCGTGACGGCCGGCGTGTATGCGGGCCGCATCGTCAACCCGACTGGCGCGGAAGCGCAGATCCAGGGCGGCGCGCTGTTCGGCCTCGCGACGACGAAGCCGGGCTTCGCGATCGACGTCGACCATGGCGCGGTGCGCAACGCCGGTTTCGCCGACTATCCACCCGTGCGCATGCAGGAAGCGCCGCCGGTGGATGTCTTCTTCGTTCCGTCGGACGCGCATCCGACCGGGTTGAGCGACGCCGGCGTGCCGCCGATCGCACCGGCGGTGGCCAACGGTGCGTTCGTCCTGACCGGCGAGCGGATGCATGCGTTGCCGTTCGCGCCGATGCTGGTCGCGGCAGCCGCCCCGGCGATGCCGGCGGCCCCCGCGGCAGCCGTCGACGACGATCCGTACGGCGACCTGGCGGCCGGCGGCTGCCGGATGCCGCGCAAGGCCAAGCCGGCCGCGTTGAAGCCCAGGACCGGTCAGAGCCAGGCAGGCGTCGGCCAGGCCCCGTCGATGCCGAAATTCCTGCGGCCGAAACGACGCGCCGGCATCCCGTGCATCGACGATCTGAAGAAAGGCACGGTGTGACGTAGACGATCCGGCCAGCGGCTGCGCCCGGCACGCCCGCCGGGCCAGGCGCAGCCGCATGGACCATCGCGACGGCGGGACAGCGCGCCCGCCGTCGCGTTCACCCTCGCACGCGCCGCATCCTGAGCGTCGCCGACGGCGATTCGCCGAACGCGCGCTTGTACTCGATCGCGAAGCGTCCGAGGTGCGCGAAACCCCATTTCAGCGCGATATCGGTGACCGACGCGAGCCCCGGCGTATCGTCGGCCAGCAGTTCGTCGCGCACATGTTGCAGCCGCAACTGCCGCACGAAGCCCATCGGCGTGATCCCGTGGCGATTGCGAAAGCCGGCGAACAGCGTGCTCGGGCTGACGCCGGCGAGATCGGCGAGCCGTTCGATCGTCAGCGGCTCGTCGAGATGCGCGCGAATGTATTCCTCGACGCGCCGCACGTAGAACGGCGCGAGCGCCGTCGGCAGGCGCCGCGTGCCGTCGCGTGCGCTGTTCGGGTGGCCGTGCAGCAGCAGGTTGAGCAGCGTCGATTCGAGCTGCTCGAACGCAAGCGGATGACGCAACGGATGCGCGTCCGTCGCGATCGCGCCGGCGAGCACCGGCAGCAATTGCGCGAGACAGGTGCCCTGCGGCGACGCCAGGCTGAATTCCGGTTCGAATTCGACGCTCGCACGCCGGTCGTCGCCGAAATGCCGCTGCGCGTGGCGCTCCATCACTTCACGCTCGATGCGCAGGATCACCTGCGGGCACGCATCGCCCCAGCGCATCTTCAACGGCAGCGTCGGCGAAAGCAGCGACGCGGTGCCCGGCGACGACACGAAGCGCGTCGCGCCGCATTCGATCTCGGCGTCGCCGCGCAGCGGAATCTGCAGCAGGAAGAAATGCTCGAGCGGCCCCGGCTCGATGCTGACGCCGCCACCGTAATCGAGCAGGTTCAACGACAGGTTGCCCCAGCGCGCATGGTGCATGCAGCTGTGCAGCGCACGCGATTCGCCGGTCGGCGTGAGCCGGTGCGGCTTGAACACATCGGCCACGCGTGCGCGCACCTCGTCGACGTCGTTCGACTGCAGCAGCAGCGTGTCGTGATTGAAACAGGCGGCATCGGCCAGCCAGCCGGTTTCGAAAAATTGCGCCATCGAAGTTCTCCCGTCGTGCTCGATCGCACTCGCGCCGTGCATGCATTCCCGCTATCGGGGAATCCGCCGCACGATCCGGACAGCGCCTGGAGTATCCGGACAGTCCGTCCTACGAAACACGCAAGTCCCGCGCAAGCCACGCAAGAAGCGGACCGTTCGCGCATCGTAGAAAACTGTGCGGGCCTTCCGCATCCGCACATACCCGCACTCGGCCCCGGCCCGCCGGCCTGCGGCAGCCGCTGCCGCAGGTTTCCGGAATTCGCGGATACCGGCCGAAGAAAGCGGATAGAAACGCCCATTTCGGCCGCCAATACTGGGCCGTCACCGAAACCAACCGCATGGAGGGACCCATGAACGGACGTCACATCGAGATTCCAGCGCCGGACGGCGGCGCGTTCCGCGCGTACCTGAGCACGCCGGCCGGCGGCACCGGGCCGGGCATCGTGCTCTGTCACGAGATCTTCGGCGCGAACGCGACGATGCGCGACGTGGCCGACTATTACGCCGAGGAAGGCTATACGGTGCTCGTGCCGGACCTGTTCTGGCGCCAGGCCCCGGGCATCGAGCTCGGTGATACGGCGGCCGATTTCGCGCGCGCGATGGCCCTTTATCGCGAATACGACGAAAACAAGGGCGTCGAGGACATCGGCGCCGCGCTGGCCGAGTTGCGCGAGCGGCCGGAATGCACGGGCGAGGCCGGCGTGCTCGGCTACTGCCTCGGCGGCAAGCTCGCGTATCTCGCCGCGTGCCGGCTGCCGGGCGTGGCCGCGGCGGTCAGTTACTACGGCGTGGGCATCGAGCATGCGCTGGACGAAGCCGCGCACCTGCACGGGCGGCTCGTGCTGCAGATCGCGGAGCTGGACCGCTTCTGCCCGCCCGACGCGCAGCAGCGCATCGCGGCTGCGCTGGCGGGCCGCGGCGGCGTCGAAGTCTACGTCTACCCCGGCGTCGATCATGCATTCGCCCGCGCCGGCGGCGATCATTTCGACAAGGCCGCCGCGGTCATGGCCCACCAGCGCGCGATCGCCGCGTTCCGCGCCGCGCTCGGCCCGCGCTACGACCTGTCCGCGCTGTGGGAAACGCACCTGAAGCACGAGTTCGACACGCGCAACGTCGACGCGACGATGGCCACGATGGTCGCCGAGCCGTACGTCAACCATATTCCGACACTGACGGGCGGCGTCGGCCACGACGAACTGAAGCGCTTCTACACGCATCACTTCGTGCATGCGAACCCGCCCGACACGACGATCACGCCGATCTCGCGCACGATCGCCGCGAGCCAGATCGTCGACGAGCTGCTGTTCCGCTTCACGCACACCACCGAGATCGACTGGATGCTGCCGGGCGTCGCGCCGACCGGCAAGCGTGTCGAGATTCCGCTCGTCGCGATCGTCAAGTTTCGCGGCGACAAGCTCTATCACGAACACATCTACTGGGACCAGGCGAGCGTGCTCGTGCAGATCGGCCTGCTCGATCCGGCCGGCCTGCCGGTCGCGGGCGTCGACACGGCCCGCAAGCTGCTCGACGAAACCGTCCCGTCGAACGGCCTGATGCGCCGCTGGCACGACAGCACGCCATCGACGGATGCGCACTGACGCGGCCCTTCCCTCACCCCACGATTCCCGGAGACACACCATGAATGCCCTTGCTGGCAAAGTCGCGCTCGTCACCGGCGGCGCCACGCTGATCGGCGCCGCGGTCGCGCAGGACCTGAGCCGCGCCGGTGCGTGCGTCGCGATCCTCGATCTCGATGCGGACAACGGCGCACGCGTGGCCGCGTCGCTCGGCGAACGGGCGCTGTTCATCGCGCTCGACATCACCGACGATCGTGCGATCGAGCGCGCGATCGCGACGATCGTCGAGCGGTTCGGCGCGATCGACGTGCTCGTCAATCTCGCGTGCAGCTATGTCGACGACGGCATCCATGCGACCCGGAACGACTGGCTCGCCGCGATGGACGTCAACGTCGTGTCGGCCGCGATGCTCGCGAAGGCCGTGCATCCGCACATGGCCCGGCGCGGCGGCGGCGCGATCGTGAACTTCAGCTCGATCTCCGCACAGTGCGCGCAAACCGGCCGCTGGCTGTATCCGACCTCGAAGGCCGCGATCCGCCAGCTCACGCGCAGCATGGCGATGGATCTCGCGCCCGATCGCATCCGCGTCAACTCGGTATCGCCGGGCTGGACCTGGTCGCGCGTGATGGACGAGATGACGCACGGCGACCGCGCGAAGACCGATCGCGTCGCCGCGCCGTTCCACCTGCTCGGACGCGTCGGCGATCCGTCGGAAGTCGCGCAGGTCGTCACGTTCCTGTGCAGCGACGCGGCGAGCTTCGTGACCGGCGCCGACTACGCGGTGGACGGCGGCTATGCCGCGATGGGCCCCGAACAGGCGGTGCCGGCCATTCCGCGGCTCGCGGAGTGACCGTGCCGCGTCGCCGCTTCCTCCAATCATGACGGCCGCTACGCAACCAACCAAGGACCTTCCCATGAGACGCATCGCTATCGTCGGCGCCGGCCAGTCCGGCCTGCAACTCGCCTTCGCCCTGCTCGACCAGGGCTACCACGTCACGCTCGCGACCAATCGTGACGCGGAGCAGATCCGCACGGGCAAGGTCATGTCGAGCCAGTGCATGTTCCACACGTCGTTGCAGATCGAGCGCGATCTCGGCCTGAATACGTGGGAGGAAGCGTGCCCGGCCGTCGAAGGCATCGGCATCGCGGTGCCGCACCCGGACGGCCACGGCCGCAAGGCGATCGACTGGTCGTCGCGCCTCACCCGCTACGCGCAGTCGGTCGACCAGCGCGTGAAGATGGCCGACTGGCTCGACGGCGTGCGCCGCCGCGGCGCGGACGTGCGCATCGCGGACATCGGCGTGCCCGAACTCGAGGCACTCGCGCGCAGCCACGACCTCGTGCTGCTCGCGGCCGGCAAGGGCGACATCGTCGGCCTGCTCGGCCGCGACGATGCGCGCAGCCCGTTCGACCGCCCGCAGCGCGCACTGGCTCTCACCTACGTGAAAGGGATGACGCCGAGCGAGCCGTATTCGCGCGTACGCTTCAACCTGCTGCCGGGCATCGGCGAGTATTTCGTGTTTCCCGCGCTGACCACCACGGGCCCATGCGAAATCATGGTGTTCGAAGGCATCCCCGGCGGCCCGCTCGACTGCTGGGCCGACGTGAAGACGCCCGAGCAGCATCTGGACCGCAGCCTGTCGTTCCTGCAACAGTACGTGCCATGGGAATTCGAACGCTGCCGCGACGTCGAACTCACCGATCCGAACGGCACGTTGGCCGGACGTTTCGCGCCGACCGTGCGCAAGCCGTTCTTCCGGCTGCCGTCGGGCCGCACCGTGTTCGGGATGGCCGATGCGGTGGTCGTCAACGATCCGATCACCGGCCAGGGCTCGAACAACGCCGCGAAATGCGCGAACGCGTATTTCGACGCGATCGTCGCGCGCGGCGCCGCGCCGTTCGGCGAAGACTGGATGCAGCAGACCTTCGAAGGCTATTGGGCCTATGCGCAGCATGTCGTGCGCTGGACGAACTCGCTGCTCACCCCGCCGCCACCGCACATCCTCGAACTGCTCGGCGCGGCCGGCCAGTCGCCGTCGCTCGCGAAAACGATCGTCGACGGCTTCGACGATCCGCGCCGGTTCGCGCCGTGGTGGTTCGAGCCGTCGGCGTGCGCGGCGCTGATCCGCGAACACAGTGTGCGTGCGGAGTAACCGCCATGGAAACGACCGTTACCGACCGCGCGGCCCTCGACCCGATGCAGTTGCGCGCCGCGTTCGGGCAGTTCCCGACCGGCGTCACCGTGATCACCACGTGCGCGGCCGACGGGCGCAAGGTGGGCCTCACCGCGAATTCGTTCTCGTCGCTGTCGCTCGATCCGCCGCTCGTGCTGTGGAGCCTGCGCAAGGTCGCGCCGAGCCGCCCGGATTTCGTCGCGGCCACGCACTTCGCGATCAACATCCTCGCGCACGACCAGATCGACCTGTCGCGGCGCTTCGCGACGCCCAGCGCCGACAAGTTCGACGGCGTGCCGCACGTGGCATCGGAGAGCGGCGGCGTGCCGTGTCTCGGCGGCGCGAGCGCGCGCTTCGTGTGCCGCAACGTCGGCCACTACGAAGGCGGCGACCACCTGCTCTTCATCGGCGAGATCGAACGGTTCGACGCATTCGGCAAGGCGCCGCTCGTGTTCCATGCCGGCCAGTATCGCGCGATCGCCGATCATCCCGATCTTTTACGTGCCATTTAATTAGTCATACAAACGAATAATCAGGAGGTGGTGAACATGAAACTCGGCTCTCGCCTGCTCGTCGCCGCAGGCTTCGCGATCGCCGGCCTCGCCAGCCACGCGCCGGCCCACGCGGCCGATCTGCCCGCGGTCAACCTCGGCATGACCAGTTTCCTCGACGGGATGCCGCCGGCCGGCGCCGGCTGGTACGGCACGCAGTACCTGCAGTACTACACGGCCGGCCGCGTCAACGACAATGCGGGCAACAAGGTCGGGTTGCCGAAGCAGGACATCGACCTGTTCGCCGGCTTGAGCCAGCTCGTCTATCAGTCGCCGCTGACGTTCGCGGGCATGCATCCGGGCCTCGACGTGATCCTGCCGTGGATTGCGTCCGCGCGCACCGACGACGGCATCGGCAACGTCGCGCTGAATGCGCGCGCCGGCTTCGGCGATCTGCTGATCGGCCCGTTCATCCAGTTCGACCCGGTGATGGGCACGCAGGGCCCGCGCTTCGCGCAGCGCGTCGAATTCCAGTTCATCGTGCCGACCGGCGCGTACGATCCGTCGCGCGCGATCAATCCCGGCAGCCATTTCTGGTCGTTCGATCCGTACTGGGCCGCGACGCTGTGGCTCACGCCGAAATGGACCGTGTCGTGGCGGCTGCACTATCTGTGGAACGCGACCAACCATCAGCCGGCCACGGCACTCGGCCCCGACGTGACGTCGACGCAGGCCGGTCAGGCGCTCCACGTGAACTTCGCGACCGAGTACGAAGTGCGGCCCGGCCTGCGGCTGGGGCTCAACGGCTACTGGCTGCGCCAGACCACCGACATGAAGGCCAACGGGCAGGACGTGCCGGGCGCGCGCGAAGCCGTGTTCGCGATCGGGCCGGGGGCGATGGTCAGCTTCTCGCCGCACGATCACCTGCTGTTCAACGCGTACTTCGAGACTTATGCGCGCAACCGGCCGCAGGGCACGCGGATGGTGCTGCGCTACGTGCATCACTTCCAGTGACGCGCGGCGCGCCGGCTGCCCCGCCACGGGGCACCGCCGCTTCAACGGGTTAGCAGTAGGGGGCAGCCGTGAAGGCGGTGGACTACGGCTTGTTCCATGACCGACCATGGGTCCAGGATGCACTGACGCCGCTATGGTCGACCTGTCTCGCGGCGCCGCCTGGGGAGGGAGCCTCCATGAAGCCTGTTGCCGTGCCGGCCGCCGGATGGCCACCGCGTGGCCGCGGGGCCGGCACATCCGGCCTTTATCGATGCGCGCGAAGCCGCATCCGCGCGCCGCTCACGGCGCGACGCCAACGAACGTCGGCAGCAGCACGCGATACACGTGAATCATCGCCGGGCCGAGCAGCACCATCATCAGCGCGGGAAAGATGCAGAAGATCAGCGGAAACAGCAGCTTCAGCGCGATCTTCGCCGCGCGTTCCTCCGCGCGCATCCGGCGCCGCGTGCGCAGCATGTCCGACAGCACGCGCAGCGATTCGCTGATGCTCGTGCCGAACCGGTCGGCCTGGATCAGCATCGCGCAGAACGATTCGATGTCCTCCACGCCGGTGCGCAGCGCGAGATTGCGCAGCGCCGTCTCCTTCGTGAAGCCGGAGCGCATCTCGAGCAGCAGCAGGTCGAGTTCGCTCGCGACCACCTCGCTGCGAAACCGCAGCTCCTCGCTCACCTTCATCAGCGCCGCGTCGAGCCCGAGGCCGGCTTCGACGCACACCGTCAGCAAGTCGAGCGCGTCCGGAAAATCCTCGAAGATCTTCCGCTGGCGCACCTTGACCCGCTGCGACAGCACGATGTTCGGAATGTAATAGCCGATGCCGGCGAGCGCGACGAGGATCAGCGACAGCAGCGCACGCTCGTCGCCGAGCGACGTGGTGATCAGCGCCAGCAGCGCGGCGCACGGCAGGCCGAGCGCGAGCATCGTCTTCGCGGTGAAGTACACCGCGGCCGCGCTCTGGTTGCGCCAGCCGGCATTCATCAGCCGGATGCGCAACGGCGAATTCTCCCAGCCCTCCTTCGGCACCGACAGCTTCGAGATCGGGCTGGACAGCTCGACCAGCTTCGCGACCCAGCGCGACGCCATGTCGTCGCCGTCGCCCGCGCCGGCGACGCCGCCCGCCCCGGTCCCGCCGGCCTGCTGGAGCCGGCGCTGGATGCCGCGCGGCGCGAACAGCAGCATCGCGACGAGCACGCCGCCGGCCACGAAGATGAACAAGCCGCCCAGCATCACGGCCTGGACCACGCTCAGGTTTTGCATGACAACCTCGCAACGGTTCGTTATTCGGCTCGCGCGTCAGACGCGAATGCGCACGATACGGCGAATCCAGAACAGGCCGAACAGCATCGACACCAGCATCGTGCCGACCATCCGGATCCCCGCCGGGTCCTCCCAGAGCACCGACAGGAATTCGCGGTTCAGCAGCGCCATCACCGCCGCGGTGCCGAACGGCAAGAGCCCGAGAATCCACGCCGACAGCCGCCCTTCCGCCGACAGCACGCGCACCTTGTCGAACAGCTTGAAGCGCTCGCGGATCAGCCCGGCGATGCTCTCGAGCAACTCGGCCAGGTTGCCGCCCGTCTCGCGCTGGATCAGCACCGCGATCACGAAGTAGCGCAGGTCCTGCACCGGCACGCGCGTCGCGAGGTTCGTCAGCGCGTCGTGCAGCGACACGCCGTAGTTGACCTCGTCGAACGTGACGCGGAATTCGCCGCCCATCGGCTCGGAAAACTCGTCGCCGACCATCCCGAGCGTGCTCGTGAACGAATGGCCGGAACGCAGCGCGCGCGCGATCATGTCGCAGATGTCCGGCAACTGCCGCTCGAGCTTGCGCATCCGCTTGGCGCGGCAGCGCAGCACGTACGTCATCGGCAGCCACCCGGCGACCAGCGCGACCGGCACCGCGGCGAGTTGCGGCAAGCGGGCGAAACTCGCCACGAACCACGCGAGGGCCGCGAACGTCGCGCTGAGCGTGATCAGCTTCGGCAGCGTCCAGTCGAGGCCCGACTGCTGGATCACGAGGTCGAGCGCATGCACGCGCGGCAGGCGCAGCAGCAGCCGGTCGAACGGCTTCGACTCGTCGAGCATGCGCTTCTTCAGGATCGACAGCCGCTCCTGCTGGACGTTGCCGCCGGCCGACATCGCGCGAATGCGCGACTCGATCCGGCGCGCGGCGGCGCCGTGCCGCGCGTTCCACCATTGATAGATGCCCTCGATCGACAGCACGACCGCGACGAAGGTAAGAATCACAAAACCGTAAAAGATCGCATTCATGAGGCCTCCCCGGCAGCGCACGGCGCCCTGGCGTCAGTCCGTCTCGTAATGCACGGACGGGTCGTACAGCGAATCCGGCAGGTTGATGCCGAACGCTTGCAGCCGCTCGGCGAACTTCGGCCGCACGCCGGTCGCGCAGAAGTGGCCGCGCACCGCGCCGTCGCGGTCCACGCCCGTGCGCTTGAACGTGAAGATCTCCTGCATGTTGATGATGTCGCCTTCCATCCCGGTCAGCTCCTGGATGCTGACGATCTTGCGCTTGCCATCGGTCAGGCGCGCCGCCTGCACGACCACCGAGATCGCCGACGCGATCTGCTGGCGCATCGTCTTCGGCGGCAGCGTCAGGCCGGACACGCTGACCATGTTCTCGAGGCGCGTCAGCGCGTCGCGCGGCGTATTCGCGTGGATCGTCGCGAGCGAGCCTTCGTGGCCGGTGTTCATCGCGTTGAGCATGTCGAGCGCTTCGGCGCCGCGCACTTCGCCGAGGATGATGCGGTCCGGGCGCATCCGCAGCGCGTTGCGCACCAGCGTGCGCTGCGTGATCTCGCCCTTGCCCTCGATGTTCGGCGGGCGCGTCTCGAGCCGCAGCACGTGCGGCTGCTGCAGTTGCAGCTCGGCGGCGTCCTCGATCGTCACGATCCGCTCGTTGCGCGGAATGAAGCCGGACAGGATGTTGAGCAGCGTCGTCTTGCCGCTGCCGGTGCCGCCCGACACCAGCACGTTCACCTTCGCGCGCGACAGCGCGTCGAGCAGCTCGGCCATCGGCGGCGTCAGGCTGTGGTAGCGCACCAGGTCGTCCATCTTCAGCGGGTTGACCGCGAAGCGCCGGATCGACATCAGCGGCCCGTCGATCGCGGACGGCGGGATGATCGCGTTCACGCGCGAACCGTCCGGCAGCCGGGCGTCGACCATCGGGCTCGATTCGTCGATGCGGCGCCCGACGCGCGACACGATCTTCTCGATCACCTTCATCAGGTGCGCGTCGTCGTAGAACGTCACGTCGGTCAGTTCGAGCTGGCCGCAGCGCTCGACGTAGACCTGCCGGTACGTGTTCACGAGGATGTCGGAAATGCCGGGGTCGCGCAGCAGCGCTTCGAGCGGGCCGAAGCCGAACATCTCGTCGTACACGTCGATCGCGAGCTGGCGCCGCTCGATGTCGTTCGCCGGCAGCCGCTCCTCGTCGAGGATGCGCGCGATCAGCGCGCCGATTTCCATGCGGATCTGATCCTGATGCAGCCGGGACAGGCGCTCGAGCTCGACGCGCTCGAGCACCGCCAGATGAATTTCGCGGCGCAGCTTCTGGTATGCGTCGCGCACCGACGAATGCGCCGGGCCGGCCGCGTCACTGGCCGCCAGCGGCTGGGCCCGGTGCAAGGACATCTGTTCGCGCAATGACATGATGGTTCCCCGAAAGAATTACATCGACTTGAGCTTCGGCGTGGCCTTGCGGCCGAACAGCCGGGACATCAACGGTTCGCTGTGCGTCGCGCCGCGTCCCGCGCGCACTTCGCCGTCGACGAGTTGCTTCGCACAGCCCTGCAACGCCCGTACGACCGCCGAGCCGCGCGCGAGCCGCGACACCGGATGGCCCTGGTTGATCGCTTCGAGCACGGTGTCGGCGTCGTCGGGAATCGTGCAGGCCGCGTGCAGGCCGAGCACTTCCTCGAGCGCGGCGCGGGTCCGCTCGCTCGCGCGGGTCGTGCGGTTCACGATCAGCCGCAACTGGTCGGTCGAGTAGCCGAGCGACACGAGAATTTCCAGCAGCCGGCGGCCGGCGCGCACGTGCGGCATCGCGGGCTGCAGCACGATCTGGATCTGGTCGCTGCGATCGAGCGCGACCATCGACAGCGGGTTGATGCCGACGCCGACGTCGAAGATCACGAAGTCGTAGCGCGGCGCGGCGACGCCGAGAATCCATTCGAGCGCGTCCTCGCGCATCTCGGCGGCCTTGACCGGGTCGCCGGCGCCCGCCAGCACGTGGAAGTTTTCCGTCACGTGCGCGACGCTCGCGTCGAGAAACGCGCCGTCGAGCCGCTCGATCTGCGCGCACAGCTGCGGCAGCGTCGACGGCGGCGTTTCGTCGCTGACGAGGAATGCCGCGTCGGCGAACTGCTGGTTCAGGTCGATCAGCAGCACGCGGCGCTTGAAGCCCTCCGCGATCTCGAACGCGATGTTGCCGGCCGCGAAGCTCGTGCCGACCCCGCCCTTGCACGACATGAACGACACGATCCGCGTGTCGTCGGTATCGCGCCGCGTGCTTTGCGCGGCCGCCCGCCCGAGCGCGTTGCCGAGCGCCTGCGGATCGAGCGGCCACTGCAGCACGTCGCGGGCGCCCGCGCGCATCGCGTCGAGCAGCACGTGCGGCGATGCGTCGGCCGTCACGAGGATGCAGGTCAGGCCCGCATGCGCACGGCAGATGCGCTCGATCGCCGACAGCTCGGACGGCTCCAGCGACGTGCCGTCGATCAGCAGGATGTCGAACGCATCGAGCCCGTCGGTGCGATGCTCGATCTGCGACGGGCGGCCGGTGGCGCGCGTCGTGCGATAGCGTCCGCAGTCGGCCACGAGACGCGCGATCTGCGTGAGCCGCGCGGTATCGTCGGAAGCTACGAGGATGTTGATCATGTCGTGTGCCTCGTCTTTTCGATTAGTTGCAGGCGGAACCGCCCGTCGCGGAATTCAGGCTTTCGCGCGGCAGCGTCGTCGTGAACGGCGGCATCCTGACCGTGACGTTCATGAACGGGATCATGGTCTTGACGGTGACGTTCGTGACGCTCACCGTCACGAACGAGCACGTGTTCACGTCGCAGCTCGACGGCGTGTAGTTGACCGACACGTTCGCGCTCGACAGCAGCGGCAGCAGCGATCGCACGCGTTTCACGACACCCGCGGCGTTCACGTCGCAAACCACCGCGGTGCGCGCGCCGAGGCGCACGGCCTCGCTCGCGGTGTTCCAGTAGAACAGCACGCGGCCGAACTCGAAGATGCCGATCAGCAGCATGATCAGCACCGACGCGATCAGCGCGAATTCGACGATCGCCACGCCGCGCTGCGCGCGCCGGCGTGACAGTGGAAAATGGCGCGCGTTCATGACACCTGCCTCATCACGGTGACGATGTTGCCGAAGGTGATCGACGGCAGCCACGGGTACGCGGGGATCGGCTGGTACTGGTAGCCCGAGATCTTCACTTCGACGACGTTGATCGCGCCCGTGGCCGTGCCGCTCGCCGCGTTGTTGTTCGAATCGTAGGTCGGCAGGTTCGCGAACTGCGACGGGTCGGACGCATCGCTGCAGCCGGTCGTGCGCTGTGCGTCGCAGATCGTGACCATCGACGTCGTGAGCCCGGGCACCAGCTCGGTGCCCGACGAGCCGCACGTCGTGCTGCCGTACACGACGAGACACTGCGCCTGCGACACCGGATACGCGCTGTCGGTCGGCAGCCAGACCGACAGGTAGCGTGCCGCATCGCGCGTGGCCTTGGTCAGCGTCTCGTACTGGTAGATCGCGCGACCGAACTCGGCCACGCCCGTCGCGAGCATGATCATCGGCATCAGCACGAGCGCGAACTCGACGGCGACGACGCCACGGGTGCGCGAACGACGAATCGGCGGCTTCTTCATGATCGTCTCTCCGCTATTGAACGAGCATCGGCACCTGGGTGCCCGACGCACTGCCGCTGCCGGGCAAGCCATGCGTCGCGCACGGGTTGTTGCCCGAGACCGACGAGCCGAGGTATTCGAGGTGCGCGACGACGGCGCCGCTGCCGGCGCTGAACGGGAGCGGATCGAGCATCAGCACGCAATCCCATTGCGTGACGTGCACCTTGCCGCTGCTGCCCTTCAGCGTCGAACAGTCGCCTTCCGGCGCGAGCGCGAGGCGCCGGTCGCTGCCGTACGTCGAGTAGTTGCTCGCCGTCGCCGTGCCGTTGGTGGCGATGCCACTGCCCGACGGCGGCGCGCCGTCGCCCTGGTAAGGCTTGAAGCTCGCACGGTCGGCCACGAACTGCGTGTATGCGTCACCCTTGATGCCCGCCGTTCCGGGCGGCCCGTAGTTCGGCCCGACGTATGCGTAGCCGGTGAAGTCGGGCTGGCCGCTCGAACCGTTCGCGCCGTTCGTATAGATGCCGAAGCGCGTATTCCACGCACGCTGCGACGCCGACTTCATGCCCGTGGTGGCCAGATCGGGCGGACTCGTGATGTTGCAGGTATTGCCCGACAGCTCGCTCGCGAGCGTCGTCTCGTTCGTCGAGCCGTCGAGCGCCGCCCAGCCGAAGTTGCCGGGCCCGTAGGTCGACGACGACCCGGACGGCGACGAGATCCAGTCGCCGACCTTGTAGGCCGGATCGGACGGGCCACGGCACACGAACACGGGAATCGCGCAGGTGGTCTGCCCGCCGCCGACGGTCGCGATCGCGCTCGCCGACACTTCCGCCGCATTCGCGAGCTTCGTGCCCGGCAGCACGTTCAGCACCTCGATGAACCAGTGCGCGATGTTGCTCAGCGTCGCGGTGCACTGCACGTACTTGATGTTCGCCGGCGTCGTGACCGCGTTCTTGGTCAGGAACGGGTTGGTCAGCGAATCGCTGAACGTGACGTTCGCGTTGGTCGACATCTGTACCGACGTCTTCTGGAAAAACACGAAATTCAGATGGCCGGCGGCGATGCCGTCGGCTTCGGCGACCGACAAGCTGATCGCCGACGTCAGGTCGCGCGCGGCGGACAGCGCGCAGGCATCGGCGCTGTTCTGCAGTTCGCTGCGCGTGACGTACAGCTTGCCGAGATCCAGCGCGAGCCCGACGAACCCGATCATCACCGCCAGTGCGAGACCGACGATGATCGCGACGGCACCGCGCTGGCGGTGCAGGCTGCGACGCGTGACTTTCGGATAGCGGGCTGCGCGGTTCATGGCGTTCTCCCTGAGCGTGCCGTCGTTACTGGGTCGACTTGCCGATGCCGATCACGAACGCATTGGTGGGCGGCTGGACCTGCTTGAACGACTTGTCGTAGTTGTCGAGCGCAGACGCGGCGGCGCCGCCGTCGACCCCCGGTGCCGATACCGGACGTTCGCCGGCATGCGGATCGATGATCTGGGCGTGCATCACGGTGCGGACCGAGTCGCCGAAGCGGCTGTCCCACACCGGGGTCGACGACATGCAGCCGGCAAGCGCGAACGCGAGCGGGGCGGCGAGCGCCGCGCGGCGCACGAATACGAGGTAGGCGGATTTCATGAGCTTCCCCTTGGACGGTTTCAACGATCGGTGGACTGGGGTTCCGCGCCGGCGCGCGCAATCTGCGCTTTCGGCGCCGCCGCGCTCCGGTGCTTCGGTCGCGCCGCCGGCTGGGCCGACGGTTCGGGGCCGGCGGCCGCGAGGCGCGCGGCGGCGGCTTCGATGCGCGCGACACGCGCCGCGGTGGCCGCGTCGGACTGCGGGGCGGCGGCCGCGACCGGCGCCGGCGCCTTCGGCGGCTCGGCCGGCACGGGCGGCTGCACGTCGGCGTCTTGCGGCGTGCGCGGTGCGGGCAGCGCGGCCGGCGCGACCGGTGCTTCCGACTTCGGCGCCGGAGCAGGTGCGGGCGCCTGGGCCGGCGTCTGCGGAGCGGCTGCGCCGTTCGCGGGTTGCATCGGCTGCGCGCCTGCCTTGCGCACGCCGCCACGGCCTTCCATGTTGCCGGTCGCAAAGACGTCGACTTCGTTCGGCTTCGAGAAGCTGTCGGTCGGCAGCGCGACGTCCGCGGTCTGCAGCGGCTTCACCAGGTGCGGCGTGATCAGGAAGATCAGCTCGGTGCGATCCTGCTGGAACGACGTGCTGCGGAACAGCGCGCCGAGCACCGGCACTTCGCCGACGCCGGGGATCGCCTTCAGCGCACCGCTCGCGTTGTCCTTGATCAGCCCGCCGATCGCGAACGATTCGCCGTCGCTCATCTGCACCGTCGTCGACGCGCGCCGCGTCGTGATCAGCGGCAGGATCGACGTGCCGCCGATGTTGGACGCGCTCAGCGTGACGCCCGTCTGCGACAGTTCCGACACTTCCGGCGCGACCTTCAGGCTGATCCGGCCGTTGGCCAGCACCGTCGGCGTGAACTTCAGCGCGACGCCGAATTCCTCTTCCTGCAGCGTGATCGACGAGACGCCGTTGCTGCCGCTCTGCGGGATCGGGATGAAGATCTTGCCGCCCGCGAGGAACGTCGCTTCCTGACCGCTGATCGTCACGAGGTTCGGCTCCGCGAGGATCTTGACGAGGTTGTCGGTGTTCTGCGCGTCGGCCGCGATGCTGAACGGCTTGTTGTTCGCCTTGTTGAACACGGCGCCGCTCGCGACGCCCGCGAGCAGGTTGCTGACCAGCGCGCCGCTCCACGAACCGAACCCGCCCTGGATGTTGAACGCGCTGCCCATCTGGTTGATCAGCGTCTTCGACACCTCGGCCACCTTCACCTCGAGCATCACCTGCTGCGGCGACGTGACGTTCAGCATGTTGAGCACGCCGCCGCCCTGCTTGCCGCCTGCCGCATCGCCCGCGCTGTCGCCGTACGCATGGGCGATCTGCACGGCCTGCTGCGCGGCCTGCGAGCTCGACACGGTGCCGGCCAGCACGATCGTGCCGGCCGCGGTCGACACATGGATGTCGCGCTCGTTCGGCATCAGTTGCAACAGCGACGCCTGCAGGCCGCCGGCGTCCGCGCCGACCGCGACGTCGATCACGCGGCATGCGCCGCTCCTGCCCTGCACGATCATGTTGGTCGTGCCGACCGCAAGCCCGAGGATGTACAGCGTCTGCGGCGACACCATCGTCGCCTGCGCGACGGCCGGGTTGCCGATCGTCCGATTGCGGACCGGCTCCGGCATCGGCACCAGCAGCGACTTGCCGAGCGGCACGGCGACGCTGGTCGATTCGCGCACGGCGCCGACGCAGTTCGGCCCGCGCAGCGGCCCCGCCGACGCGGCGGGCGCGGCGGCCGGCACCGGCGCCATGCTGATCGTCATCTGCATCGGCCCCTTGCCGACCGCGGCCGGCGCGCTGGCGCCGCCCTTCGTCAGCACCGCCGACTCGATGCCTTCCTGCGCGAGCGCGCCATACACGGTCAGCCATCCCGAACAGAGGATCGCGGCCATCATCGTGCCCCGTGCGACGCGTGTGCGCAGCGGGCCGGTACCTGTGCGTTGCGGTTTGATCTTCATTTCGTCTGATCCCCCGAGAGACCGGCGCCGTGCCGGTTATCGACTTCCAAGGCCGCCGCGCGATGACGGCGGCCGGTTTGTTGGTCTGGCTGTATGCATTCGTTTCAGAAACATTCGACGCTGCCCTTCACGCCCGTCAGCACGCCGACGCAGTCGCGCCGGACTTCCGGCGCCGCGTGCGACGCGACGTGCACGCGGACCGGCCGCACGTGGACGGGCGCCGGTGCCGCTTCCGGCACGGGTTCCTTGCCGAGCAGCGTCAGCTTGGTCGCGCCGCCGGTGGTCAGCGTCTTCTGGTCGACCTGGTTGCGCAGCACGAGCGACAGCGTGCCGACGCTGCGTGCGAGGTCGAGCCGTTCGGCCTGGTCGGGCGTGACTTCCAGCGTCACCGCGTTGACCACCTTCGGCGCCGTGTCGTCGCGGCTGACCTGCTGCGCGACGGCCAGCACGAGGATGTGCTCGAGCACGATCTTCGAGATGCTCTGCCCGTCGGTCTTGCCCTGCTGTTCCTGCGTGTTGACGATCACGTCGACGTAGTTGCCCGGCAGCGCGAAGCCCGCGACGCCGACCACGTCGTTCACGCGCACCGTGATCGCGCGGCTGCCGTCGGCGATCACCGCGGACAGCCCGCCCTTCGTCCCGACCGGCGCGAGCTTCGACTCGATCACCGGCTCGCCGCGCGCGAGGCTGGTGCGCACGACGCGCCCTTCGAGCGTTTTCGTATCGGTGAAGGCGCCGGTCGGCACGCTGCCGGCCGGCCAGCTGACCATGTGGATCTGGTTCGGCCCGAGCGGCTCGCCCAGGTTCAGGTCGGTGGTGGCCACCGCGACGGACGTGACCGAGCTCGTGGACGTCTGTACCAGCCAGCGGGACGCGAACACGACCGCGGCGAGACCCGCGACCATCGCGACGACCAGCATCATGAGCGCTCGACTGTTTTTCATGGCAATGCTCCTCGACGAATCGTGAAAGAAACGGCTCAACCGGTGATGAACGTGCGGCCTCCGCGCTCGACGGGCGGCGGATGACTGCCGTCCCGTTCAGGCGCCGCGCCGAAATAACTCGCCCACGCGTCGTACAGCGCGTCGTGCGTCACCTCGGGCGGATCGCCGCGGTAACGCGCGCCGGCGGCCACGAGGCGCAGCAGGTCCGCCGGAAAGCACGCGAGAAACGCCTTGCCGGTCGGCAGGTGCAGCCGATGCAGCAGGAAGTCGAAGGCATCGCTCGCCGACACGAGCCCGAGCGACGCGCAGGCCGCGTCGTACACCGCGCGGTAGTCGTCGATCGACATCGCGCCGACGTGCAGCTTCGAGCCGAGGCGGCGCATGAACGCGTCGTCGCAGAACTGCTCCGGCGCCAGGTTGCTCGAGAACACCGGCCACACGTCGAACGGCATCACGAAGCGGTTGCCGGACTCGAGCGTCATGAAATCGACGCCGCGATCGAGCGGCCGCAACCAGCGGTTGAGCAGGTCGCGCGGCTCGACGCGCTGGCGGCCGAGATCGTCGACGACGTACATGCCCATGTTCGCCTTCATGTGCGGCGGTGCCTGGTAGAAGCCGGCCGCTGCGTCGCGACGCAGGTCGAGCTCGTCGAGCGTCAGCTCGCCGCCCGACATCACGACCGGCCGTTCGCACAGCCGCCAGCGGCGATCGACCGACTGGCCGCCGGCCTGCGACCCGACGTCGACGTGCACGAGCGGGTCGTAGACCTCGATCACTTCGCCGGCCGCGCAGATCGCGTACGGGATCGGCACGCGGCCGTGCATCAGCGCGCCGAGCCGCTCGGCGAGAAAGGTCTTGCCGCTGCCGGCCGGGCCGTAGATCAGCAGCGGCCGGCCCGCGTTCAGCGCGGCGGCCGCCGCATCGAGCACCGCCGTGTCGATCACGATGCCTTCGAACGCCGCCCACACGTCGCTCTGGCCGATGTGCAGCTTGCGCACCGAATGCGCGGCCACGCTCGCGAGATACGCGTCGAGCGTCACCGGCGCGGGCCCGCTGTAGCCGCTGCGTTCCCGTTCCTCGAGCGCGAGCACGCGGCCCGCATCGGTCAGGCGGAACGTCACGTCGAGATCCGTCGCGCCGCGATGGGTCAGCTCGACGAGATGCTCGCGCACCAGGAACGCAAACACTTCGTCGAGTACCGCGAGCGGCAGGCAGTGCCGTTCGACCAGATCGCCGTACGACGGGCGGCCGAGCACCAGCGTCGACTTCAGCACGAGGCCGCCGACGAACGCCATGCTCAGGCCGGTTTCCGCGAGCGAGCGCGGCGCCGGCGGCAGCTGCGCGCCCGGCTTCGTATGGGCCTCCCGCGACGGCGGCGGATCGGGCAGGCGTGCCACCTGCGCATCGCGTCTCGGTTCGGTGTGGTTCGTGTTCATGATCGTTGCGTCCTCGTTGCGTTCTCGTTGCGGGTCCGCCGCGCTATGCGCACGACGCGAACAGCGTGCCCAGCGTGCCGACCGCGATCGCCACGCCGTACGGCAGCGTGCCGACCGATGCGATCTCGACGGGGCCGTCGTCGGCCTCGGCGCGCGCCGCCTGCGAGCGCCGCACGATCAGCGTGCGCACGTTCGTCCACATCTGGCGCATCCGCCCGCGCAGCAGCGCGTAGGCGATGGCGCCGATCCCGCCGGCCAGGAACGTGGCCAGCACGATGTAAAACGTCATTTCCGCGCCGACCCATGCGCCGATCGCGAGCATCAGCTTCACGTCACCCGCCGCCATGCCGCGCAACAGGTAGAACGGCAGCAGCAGGCCGAAGCCGGTCGCCGCGCCGGCGAGCCATCCGAGCACGCCCGCCGGCACGCCCTGCAGCAGGCACTGCGCGACCAGCGCGCCGGCCAGGCCGAGCAAGACGAGACGGTTCGGAATGCGACGGGTCGCGATGTCCGTGCTGGCCGCGGCGACCGCGAGCAGCGTCACGCACAACGGAACCGGGTAAGGCGGCGCAACGGGAAGCATGGCGAACCTCGCGTATCGAATCGGTGGATCAGGAAACCATGGACAACGCGGTGCTCACGGCGGCCGTCACGGCCGCGGCGATCATCTCGTACGCATCGCCGAGCGAGCCCTTCAGCGTGACGACGCTGCCCAGCACCGCGACGGCGAACATCGACGCGAGCAACGCATACTCGATCGACGTCACACCCTGTTCGTCGGCGATCCAGCCACGTGCGACACGCATGATGGTTTGCATGACGGTCTCCGGTTTCCGGTTGACGGAATCGCCGGGGACGGCTCGAACGCTGCACCAGCCGAGCCGTCCGCGGCACGGTCCATCAGATGGCTGCGACCGCCGAATCGAGGTCGTCCGCGATCGTGGTGAACACGGTCTTGAGGTCCTTGCCGACCGTCGACAGCGCGGCAATGATGCCGATGGCGATCAGCGCGGCGATCAGGCCGTATTCGATGGCCGTCACACCGTCTTCATCGCGGACGAAACGGCCGACTTGTTGAATGAACTTGGACATGATGATCTCCTTGCGTAGTCACTTTCGAAGCCTGGCGCGCCGGCTGGATCGGATGATCCGGCATCGATACGTCGAGGCAGGTTGTTGATGCCGTGTGGTGCCGACGAACAATCCGGAGGGTCGTTCGTCGTACCGTTCGTCAAATGGCTGCTACGACCGAATCCAGATCGTCGGCGACCGTGTTGAAGACGGTCTTCAGATCCGTACCGACCGTCGTCAGCGCACCGACGATGCCGATCGCGATCAGCGCGGCGATCAGGCCGTATTCGATGGCCGTCACACCGTCCTGATCCTCGACGAACCAGGCGATCTTTTCGATGATTCTCGACATGAGCACTCTCCTTTCGGACTGCTATGAAATACCCTTCGTCGGTCAGGACGTCGGGGGCTGGCACCACCGGCACTACTCTGGAAATCGGCAACCGACGATCAGTCGCGGAAACGGGGTGGACCACCCCGGTCCGTGCGAACGGATATCGGCGAGACGGAGCATGAGAGACGCGTGTACGGTTCGACCGGCCGGATGAACCGGGCGAGTCGAGCGACCGGAACGGCACGACTGCCGTTCGACGCATGGAATTCGGTTGAACGAGAGATGAACTCCCGGCAAAGCTGCAATGTGTCTTTAACGCGGCTTGCGATCCGCGATGTGCTGTGGTCGTTCATTTTTATTCCCCATGTACCGCCATGCCGATTTCTTATTGCCCGGAAGCTATCGGGTCTCGTTGGTCGTTCGACGACGGTTGCCGCGGTTGATCGACCTGGAGCGGCGTATTCCCCGACGCGCTCCGGCCCGTCTTTTCCGCAGGTGATTCGCGAGCCGGTTCCTCTGCTGTTTGCCTGAACCGCCCGGTCGTCACGTCGTCGACTGCCGTGCCAACGCTTACGCAAAGAGCGGACCATCCCGGGCGGAATCGAGGCGCACCAAGGGTTCCGGCGATCCACACGGCCGCCCGTCAAACGCCCGGCAGCCGAAATGTTTCAACTTTGATATATGCGGTGCCGGCGAATGCAGCCGGCATGAAACGCCGTCGCCGCGCTGCACAAAGGGCCTAAAAAATTTTCTCGGGATTTTCCCGAACCCCGCGAGCCGCTCGGGCGTCGCGGGTCCGGCGGCACGCACAGCCGGTAAAAATCGCGGAATGTTTCAGGCCAGAAACACGAATCCCGGTAATGGCGTTTTCTCATACCAGAAATGGCGGTTTTCACCCGAATCGCTGAACACATTCAATGTCGGCCGACCGTGCGCGGTTTGCATCACGCGATTTTTTCTTCAACAATGAATTCACGGACAACGCCATTTCAGAGCGATCGATCCGCAGGCACGACAACATCAAACGGCTGCGACAGACCACGCGGCCACACGACAGACGGGGCATCATGTACACAGCCAATCGTGGAACGCGCGATCGCGCAATACGCTGTGCTCAATGGCTAACGGCGGACCGGATCATTCCGTACAGCTGCATCATGCTGATGCTCTTCGCTGCGCTGGTGATCGTCTGGGGCGTCGTCACCAACGGCTTCACGTCGAACGCCACGGCCCGCCCCGGCACCGACTTCTCGGTCTTCTGGACCGCATCGCATCTCGTGTTGCAAGGCCATGCCGCATCGGCCTACGACGCTTCGTCATTCGTGCAGGCCGAGTTCGCGCACTTCGGTGCGTTTCTCCAACACCGGCCGCTTCCCTGGCTCTATCCGCCGACGATGCTGCTGTTCATCGCGCCGGTTGCCCTCGTGCCTTTCCTGCCCGCTTACTTCCTCTTTTTCGCGGGCAGTCTTTTATGCTACGCGCTCGCCGTCTCGCGGTTGTCGGGACTGCGTGCGCATCTTCCCGTGCCGCGCGCCGCGATGGTGGTCGTCATCGCGTATTCGGCGGTGTGCATGTCCGCGCTGTTCGGTCAGAACAGCATCCTGACCGCCGGCCTCGCGGCACTCGCGCTGCATCTGCTCGGCAAGCGTCCGGTGCTCGCGGGCGTGCTGATCGGGCTGCTCGCGATCAAGCCTCAGCTCGCGGTCGTGTTCCCGTTCGTGCTGATCGCGACGCGTGCGTGGCGCACCTTCGCGGCCGCGGCGATCAGCGCGACACTGTTCGCCGCGGCCGGCGTCGCCCTGGCCGGCCCGGCCGCGCTGCACGGGCTGGCTCGTGCGATGTCGACGGTACGCGAGCAGCATTTCATGCTCGCGTCGTACTGGCTCGCGTCGCCGACGCCGTTCGCGGCGCTGCGGCTCGCGGGCGCACCGGTCGCCGCCGCGCTTGCCGCCCAGGCCGCGGTCGCGCTGCTCGCGATCGCCGCGGCCGTCAGCGTGTGGCGCCGTACGCACGACATGCGCCTGCGCGGCGCGGTGCTGGCGGTCGCCACGCTTCTGACGACGCCGTATCTGTGGCACTACGAACTGACGTGGCTCGGCATCGCCATCTTCTGTCTGATCGCGCACGGTCTCGACGAAGGCTGGCTCCCCGGCGACCAGGGCATCCTCGTGATCGCATGGCTGCTGCCGATCTTCGAGATGTTCAATCGGTTGATGAAGCTGCCGCAGATCGGGCCCGTCGTGCTGCTCGCGGTGCTGTTCGTCGTCGTGCGTCGTACGGCACTGGCGTCGCGAGGCAAGCAATGAAAGCGCCTTCGTTCGCCCGCCACGCGCATTCCGCCATCGACGTGCATCCTGAACTCCCGATCGCGGGCCCGCGCCGCCATCCGCACTGGCTCAATCGCGACCGCGTGCGCGTCTATGCGGCCGCCGTGCTACTGACGGAACTGCTGTTCATCGGCCTCTACCTGATCCGCGTGATCCTGTCGAAGCACGGCGTACTCGAACCGCTGTCTCCCGATTTCTCGCCGATCTGGAGCGCCGCGTGGCTCGCCGCGCACGGGCACGGCGCCGACGCGTGGCATTACGCCACGCTGTTCGCGATCGAAAAATCGGCGGTTCCGACGATCACGCTCGCAAACGGCACGCAGCCGTGGCTCTATCCGCCGACGATGCTGCTGCTCGTGCTGCCGCTCGGCTGGCTGCCGTACACGCTGGCGCTGGTGCTGTGGCTCGGCATCACGTATGCGCTGTTCGCTGCAACGATTCACGCGACCGTGCAACGCGATGCCGCGTGGCTGTGCGCGCTGGCGTTCCCCGGCGCATTCCTCACGGTGATCGTCGGACAGACCAGCCTCTTCACCGCGACGCTCGCCGCCGTCGGCCTGCTCGCGCTGAACCGCCGCCCCGTCTGCGCCGGGATCTGCTTCGGGTTGCTGACGATGAAGCCGCAGCTTGCGGTACTGTTCCCGCTCGCGCTGCTGTGTGCAGGCCAATGGCGCGCGCTGGCCGCATGGGCCGCGACGATCGCGGTCAGCGCCCTGCTCGCGACACTCGCGTTCGGCGTCGGCCCGTGGGTCGCGTTCGCGCACGTGATCGCCGACGTCTACGCCATCGTCGGCACCGGCCGTGCACAGCTCGCGCGCATGCCGACCCTGTTCGCGCTCGCGACGATGGCCGGCTGGCCCGCGCTCGTCGCGCGCGGCCTTCAACTACTGTCGGCGGCGGTTGCCGCGATCGCGGTCGTCTACGCGTGGCGCGGCGCGTGCTCGTACGCACTGCGCGCCGCGACTCTCGCGTGCGCATGCCTGCTCGTCAGCCCCTATCTGTACGACTACGACCTGACCTGGTACGGCATCGTGATCGCGTGGTACGCGCGCTATGCGTTGACGCGCGGCTGGCGCCGCTTCGACCGCGAATGGCTGATGCTGCTGTGGCCGATGCCGCTCGCGGGCCTCGCGGTCGTGCCGCACCTGTCGTTCCAGTTCATGCCGCTCGTGACGCTCGCGTCGCTCGCGCTGCTCGTCAGCCGGATCGCGCAGGAACGACGCGACGTGCCGTCGATGCCCGACGCGCGCGATACCTCGACCGAGACCGGGTTCGCCCATCCGTCCCGAGCACACCACCGCCCGGCGCACGGCATGCGCCGCACCGGCCGCCCGACGCTCGGCGCCGGCCGGTAAGACGACATCACAAGGGGAATCATCATGCGGGAATCCATCTACACGCCGCTCGTCTCGCTGGTCGTGCCGTTCTACAACGAAGGCGAAGCCGTCGAGCGCTTCTTCGACGTCGTGATTCCGTTGCTGAGCGCGATCGATGCGATCCGCTTCGAGATCGTCTGCGTGAACGACGGCAGCCGCGACGATACGCTGGAACGCCTGGTCCGGATCGGCGCCGCCGAGCGGCGCGTGCGCGTGATCGACCTGACCCGCAACTTCGGCAAGGAGGCCGCGCTGACGGCCGGCCTCGACGAAGCCGCCGGCGACGCGGTGATCCCGCTCGACGCCGACCTGCAGGACCCGCCGAGCCTGATCCCGGTGATGATCGAGCACTGGCGCGACGGCGCGGAGGTCGTCGCGGCGAAACGCAGCAACCGCGCGTGCGATTCGTTCGCGAAGCGCACCGCCGCCGCGCTCTACTATCGCGTGCACAACCTGCTGTCGGACGTGAAGCTGCCGGAGAACGTCGGCGATTTCCGGTTGATGGACCGCAAGGTCGTGAACGCGCTGCGCAACCTGCCCGAGCGGCACCGCTTCATGAAAGGGCTGTTCGCGTGGGTCGGCTACAAGACCGTGATCGTCGAATACCAGCGCGATCCGCGCAGCGCCGGACACTCGAAATTCTCCGGCTGGAAGCTGTGGAATTTCGCGCTGGAAGGCATCACCAGCTTCAGCACCGTGCCGCTGCGCAGCTGGACCTACATCGGCGTCGGCATCGCGGCGCTCGCGTTCGTGTACGGCGCGTTCATCATCCTGCGCACGCTGCTGTTCGGCAACCCGGTGCTCGGCTACGCGTCGCTGATCTCGGTCACGCTGTTCATCGGCGGCATCGAGCTGATCGGAATCGGCGTCGTCGGCGAATACGTCGGGCGGATCTACGACGAATCGAAGCAACGGCCCGTCTACCTGATCCGCCGCCGCTACCAGGCGCACGGCAAGGTGATCGAACTGCCGGTCGCGCGCGACGCACGCCGGCAGCCGGCTCGCCGGCGCGCGCAGCCGGTCCGGGCGCGCATCGGCGCGCGCTGACCCGCGCTCGCCATGAGCACACTGCTCCAGGCCGAGCGCACGCGGCTCGTGCGCTTCGGCGTGTCCGGGCTCTGCTCGACCGCGATCCATGTGCTGGTCGCGACGGCGCTGTTCGCGCGCCTCGATGCGGCGCCGGTGACCGCGAACGCGATCGCATTCCTCTGCGCCACCGCATTCTCGTACCTGGCGAATACGCTGTGGAGCTTCTCGTCGACGGTGCGCACCCGCAACGCGATACGCTTTCTCGCGGTCATGCTCGCCGGGTTCGTCGAAACGATGCTCATCGCGCGCGCCGCCGAGGCGCTGGATGCACCGCGGGCAATGGGCGTCGTCGCGATCGCGCTGCTGATCCCGCCGACGACGTTCGTGCTGCACCGGCTCTGGACCTACCGGTAAGCGCCCCTTCTTCCGTCCCCGCACATCATCGGCCAATCAATTAACAGATTCAATTTCGTGATATTCATGTCACGCATCGAATCGATTGATTCCGATTTTAAAATTAACTCGATAAATCATTTTATCGACCTGTTTACCTTTACAGCTTCCACGTTTAACCAAACGGGATAATCTGCATTCGCCGTCGCTTCTGCATATGTCGATACCGGCGAAAAGCCTTGCAGCACAAGGCGATGGCCGCCGCACGAAGCAATTCGCGCAACGATAAGTCCCATTACTTCAAACGGGAGCTTCTATGTCACGCGTTACCGATGTGCTCGTTTCGTTCGATACCGAAACCATTCTCAAAAAATATCCGAATCCCAGCAAGAATCCGGCGGCGCCGACGCTGATCGACTGGCGCTACGTCTACATGGTGACCAACCAGGACAACGTCATTTCCGGGCAGGCGGGCGGCGAGCTCGACCTGAAGGCGCAGGTCGGCGACCTGATCCGCTGGCGCGAAACGAGCCTGTCGCTGGGCTTCGAAAACCAGGTGGTGTTCTACAAGTTCATCGGCAACGTCGGCAACGACCTGATCTCGACGCCGACGCCGCGGGTCGCGGAAGCGTCGATCCCGGTGCCGAACACCAGCAAGCCGGAAGTGCCGACGTGTCAGAAGGTCGCGAACTACTACTGGTCGTCGGAATGCCTGAAGGTCGGCCGCGTGACCTACCACTTCCAGTTCCAGATCATCGATCGCAATTGCCAGAGCCAGGGTTGCTTCTCGTGGGACCCGTTCATCTCGATCCATAACTGATCGCGGCATGCGGGCGGCCGCCCGACGGCTGCCCGCGCCGCTCCCTTGTTGCGGAGGAGGTGCTCATGTCTGGTGTTCGTTGCGATGCGCTCGCGATCGTCGACGCCGTCACGCTGCTGTCGGCCTACCCCGATGCGAGCCGGGACGCCGACGTGCCGACCGTGATCGACGGCCGGCACATCTACGTGTTGAGCCCCGGCGACGCCGGGCAGGTCAGCCACAACGACAACCGGCTCTTCGCCGGCCTGTCGCCGGGCGACCAGCTTCGTCTGCGCGAAACCGCGCTGGCGCTGCGTGCGGAGGTCACCGTGCTGTTCGTCCGGTTCGCGCTGAAGGACGCGGGCATCGTCACGCCGCTCGAAGCGGAAATCCGTGACGCCGCCACGCCGGTGCCGGACGGCGATGACCTGCTGCATCCGTCGTGCCGGCCGATGAAGGACCATTTCTGGCACAGCGAGGTGCTGGCCCCGGGCACCACCACGTGCACGGCCGATTTCGCCGTGCTCGATCGCGACGGCGCCGTATCGGGCTACTTCCGCTGGGAAACGACGATCGAGATCGCCGGTAGCCGGCCGGACACGAAACGGCCCGACGTCAAACCGTAGCCGGATCGCAACCGCCGTTTCACGTTGCAGTGAAACAGTGGCCGTTCGCCCGAACCTCGCCATGTGCCGTCGTCAGGTGCGCGGCAGCCCCGGCGGATTGGTCTGCGAGCGCTCGATCGCCTCGGCATCCAGTTGCCAGTGATCCAGCGCCTTCCGGTAGCTGCCGTTCGCGATCAGCGCATTGATCGCGAGCGTCAGCGGATCGGCGAGGCCGCTGCCCTTGCGGGTCGTGATCGCGATATCCGCGGTGCGCGGCCAGCCGCCGCTGACGGTACCGATCAGTTTCGCATCGCCGCGCAGCGACGCCTGGTACGCGAGCATCGAATTCACGCTGAAGATCGTGTCGACCCGGCCCGACTGCAGCGCGACCCAGCGCTCGGCCGCATCCGCGTAATACTGGATCTCGACCGGCGCGAGGCCGCGCGCGACGTTCTGCCGGTTCCATTCGAGCAGGATCTTTTCCTGGTTCGTGCCCGAATCGGTCACGACGCGCAGCCCCGCGACGTCCTTCGGCTCGCGGATCGCGGCCAGCTTGCTGCCGGTCTTCACGTAGAAGCCGAGCTGGTCCTTCCGGTAAGTCGAGAAATCGAACTTCTCCTTGCGCTGCTCGGTCACCGTCACGTTCGAAATCACCGCATCGACCTTGCCGGACTGCAGCGCAAGCGGCCAGTCGGCCCACGCGAGCGGCACGATCTTCAGCTTGCGGCCGACGCTGTCCGCGATCAGTTGCGCGAGATCGGGATCGAAGCCGACCACCGTGCGTGCGTCGGTCGCATAGGTGCTGAGCGGCGGCAGGTTCGGCGCGATGCCGATCGTCAGCGTGTTCGCTTCGGCGAACCGGAAGCCGGCCGGCAGCGCCTGCTCGACGGCCGGGTTTACGGCGCCGCGCTGCCGGGCCGGCTGCTCGGGGCTCAGGTCGAACGATGCAGCGTGCGCGGCGACGGCGCTCCCGGCGATCAGCGCGGCGGCCAGCACACGGGCGATGCGTGTAACGGCAAAGGCGGGTCTGCTCATGTCTTGTGGAATCCTGTTTTTATTCGAGGATGCTTGGAGTGAGTGCGGGCAGCAGGCCAGCGCCGGCCGCTGCCCCACCGGGTCGATCACGCAGGCGTCGCTTCGAGTTCGACCGCGGCCGCACGTTGCGGCGCCGGTTGCACGACGGGCGACGGCTGCCTCGCCTGCACCGACTCGCCCGCATACAGCGCCTTCGGGTCGAACACACGCGCCTGCAGCGGCGTGAACGCGCGGAAATTCCACAGGCTGCGCGCGACGAACACGCGCTGCACCCAGCGAAACGCGCGGTCGTTCTCGTCGTACTGAGGATCGAAGCGGTCGCGCGAATGCAGCGTGAAGTGATTGTTGATCAGCACCAGCTTGCCCGGCGACACCTGCACGCCGAACGACACCTCGCGCACCGCGCGATACAGGTTGGCCAGCGCTTCCTGCGCGCGCGTGTTGACCGCCAGCACCATGTCCGGATAGAACGCGACCGTCACGCGCGGCGCATCGAGCGGCCCCGACAGCACGGCGCTCAGGTCGGTGTTGTCGCGCGGCGTGGGCGCCGCGCCGCGCCACCGGTACGGCACGCGGATGATGTAGTGCTCGCCGTAGAGTTGCGCGATGTCGTCCGGCGACAGCAGTTGCAGCGCACGGCGCGCATCGGCGAGCCGCGTGTACGGGCCGCCGCCGGCCTCGCTGCGTACGCCGAGCAGCAGCAGCGCGAACGGCGACGTGTCGCCTTCCGGCATGTGCGCCTGCGCGGCGTTCTCGATATGAAAGTCGAGCTCGACCTCCGAGCCGAGGCCCGTGTAGTCGCGCGCGGTCGCCTTGTGCGGCGTCAGGTTGTTCACCAGCTCGCGGCCCTCGTGTGCGATCGAATAGGGTTCGCCGGCCAGCGTGCTCAACGCGACCAGCACGTTCTCGCTCAGCACGCCGGCCTTGAACGAGCGGCCGGTTTCCTCGAACCGCGGGCTGCCCTTCACGTCGTCGTCGATCGGCAGGTTGTCGATCTCGATCGAGCCGTGCGCGTCCGCGGTCGGTGCCTTGGCACGATCGAATGCGTCGACGATCCGGTCGGGAAACGCGTTGTAGGCCAGCTTGCGGACTGCGCTGATATAGCCTGCGCCGCCGGCCGGGTCGTAGGCCAGCGCGCCGAGCGTCTGGCGAATGTGAGCGGATTCCGCTGCCGTCAAAGCGATGCGTGCATCTGCGAGATAGGTCATAGGTCTCTCGTATAAAGATCCGGTTCGAAGAGCGGCGTGGCACACCGCCGCGCTCCGCCGTCCTCGGGGCGAAGCGCTCGACAAGACTAGGAGACCGTCATTGCATTGCGAAATGATATTAATTCGATTGCAAACAAAAATTATCGATATAAGTTCAGCAATCCGCGCGGAACCGGTTCACGTCCCTGGCGTCATCCCTTAACACGAATACTTGTTAAAAAATCGCTGCTTATTATTTGTACTCGCCAACGGGTCGATGCTAGTTTTCTGTCGGATTCGACGATGCGGCCAGCGCCCGACGGGCAGCCGGCTTCCTTCATCCGCCATACGGAAACCGCCCGATGAATCGATACCGCCTGCCGCCGCATACCTGCCGCACGCCCCGGGAGCCACGATGAGCGACCGTGCCCCGACGCTCGACCGCATCGACCGCGGCGACCACATGCCGACCGCCGCCGCTGATTCACGCCGCACGTCGCTGCGCGCGATCTTCCCGACCGTCGCGGCCGCGAGCCTCGGCTTCGCGATCGTCCAGCTCGACGTGACCGTCGTCAACGTCGCGATTCCGAGCCTCGGCCACGCGTTCGGATCGAGCATCCACGGGCTGCAGTGGATCGTCGATGCGTACACGCTGTCGTTCGCCGCGCTGCTGCTGACCTCCGGCACGCTGGCCGACCGCTTCGGCAGCCGCCGGCTGTTCGCGTACGGCCTTGCGCTGTTCCTGCTCGCGTCGCTCGGTTGCGCGCTCGCGCCGTCGCTGGTCACGCTGGTCGCCGCGCGGGTCGCGCAGGGCGTCGGCGCCGCGATGATCCTGCCCACGTCGCTCGCGCTCATCACCCATGCCTGCGCCAACGATGCCGCCGCCCGCGTGCGAGCCGTCGCGTGGTGGAGCGCGACGGGCGGCGCGATCAGCGCGGCCGGGCCGACGCTCGGCGGCCTGCTGATCGATTCGCTCGGCTGGCGCGCGATCTTCTTCATCAACCTGCCGATCTGCGCGCTCGGACTGTGGCTCACGCTGCGCCACGTGCGGGATTCGGCCGCCGCGCGCACGCGGCTGTTCGATCCGGCCGGCCAGTTCGTCGCGGTGCTCGTGCTCGGGCTGCTGACGGGCGGGATCATCCGGGCCGGCGCGCATGGGTTGGGTGACCCGTATGCGGCCGGCGCGCTGATCGCGTCAGCCGTACTCGGCGTGTTGTTCGTCGCGATCGAACGGCGCGTGGCCGCGCCGATGCTGCAGCTCGCGTTGTTCCGGCTCCCGCGCGTGCCGGGCGTGCTCGCGATCGGCGCGGTCACGAATGCGGCGTTCTACGGGCTGATCTTCTCGCTCAGCGTCTATTTCCAGAACGCGTGCGGCTTCACGGCGACCGAATCGGGGCTCGCGCTCGCGCCGCTCACGATCATCATGCTCGCCAACATCGCAAGCGCGCGGCTCGCGGTCCGCTACGGCTTCCGCGCGACCGTCATCATCGGCCTCGCCGTCTCGCTCGCCGGCTACGTGTGGCTGTGGCAAACGCTCGCCGCGCACACACCGTACCTGCTGTTGGCGCCCGGGCTCGCGGCGATGGCGATCGGCGGCGGCATCGCGATTCCCGCGCTGACGTCGACGATGCTCGGCAGCGTCGAGGCCGGCCGTTCGGGCACCGCGTCCGCGATCCTCAATACCGCGCGCCAGGTGGGCGCCGCGATCGGCGTCGCGGCACTCGGCGCGCTGGTCGCCGGCCAGGGCGCGGCAATCGTGGCCGGTGCGGCACGTGCGTTTGTCATCGCGGCCGTGCTCGTCGCGATCTGTGTCGTGCTGGCGGTACGCTGGCCCCGCGACGCATCCGCTACCGGCACGCGGGCCTGAGCGCGCCGTCGCCCGACCTCCTTCAACCGATCCCCATCCGAGCGAGGAATCCATGCAGCATCGCTTCATCGATACCGTCCTGATCGTCGACGGCGCGTCGACCGCCGCCTACCTGGCCCCCGCGTTTCGTGCATACGGCATTCGTTGCGCGCATGTGATCAGCGACCCCGATCTGCCGGAAATCTACCGGAACCAGTTCGTGCCATCCGACTACATCCGCCAGGTCCAGCATCGCGGCGACATCGACGCGACACTCGCGCAACTGAGCGATCTGCGGATCGGCGCCGTGCTGCACGGCCTCGATGCGGCGCTGGAGCTGGCCGACACGCTGGCCGAGCGGCTCGACGTGCCGTCACGCAACCCGCTCGCGACCTCCGCCGCGCGGCGCGACAAGTTCGCGATGAACGAACGCATTCGCCAGGCCGGGCTGCGCGCGCCGGCGCACTTTCACAGCACGTCGGTCGATGAGGCGCTCGATTGGGCACGCGCGCACGGCACGCTGCCGCTCGTCGTGAAGCCGGCGCGCAGCGCGGGCGTGGCCGGCGTGAAGATCTGCCGGACGCTCGCGCAGGTCGAGGCCGCCGCGCGCGACGTGCTGGCCACCCGTTCGCTGTACAACCAGCCGAACGACGACATCGTGATCCAGAGCTATTCCGAGGGGCAGGAATACATCGTCGACTCGGTATCGTTCGAAGGCCGGCACCGCGTGGTCAGCCTGTGGGAAGTGCATCGCGACCGCACGCACGCGCCGCGGCTCGACAAGATGCTGGTGCTGAACCACGCCGACCCGCGCTACGCCCCGCTGCTCGACTACGCGGCCGACGTGCTCGACGCGCTCGACGTGCGTTTCGGGCCGACCCACCTGGAGCTGTTCGATACGGCCGACGGCCCGACGATCGTCGAGCTGAACGCCCGGCTGCACGGCAGCCTCGATCCGCGGCTGACGAGTGCGGTCAGCGGCGAGAATCACGTGTCGGCCGCCGTCGAAGCGGTGCTGCATCCGGAGCGGCTGTTCGGCGACGTCACCGCGCCGACGGATTTTCGCGGGTACTGCGGGCACGTGCTGCTGCTGTCGTCGCGCAACGGCGTGCTGCGGCAGGATTTCACGTGGCAGGCGATCCAGGCGCTGCCGTCGTTCGTCGGGCTCAAGCAGTGGATCAAGGTCGGCGACACGCTGCGCGTGACCACCGACCTGCAGACCGCGCTCGGCACGGTCGGCCTGTACAGCCCGACCTTCGAGCGGCTGCTCGAGGATTGCCGGCGGATTCGCGAGATCGAGGCCGATTTCTTCGCGGACGAAGGCGCGGTTGCGCCGGCCTAGGGCGTGTATCAGCGCGCGAGCAGCGCCCCCGCCTGCCGGCCGAGCACCGCGCGCAACGCGTCGAGCTCGGGCAAGGCAGGCGCTTCGTCGGGCGTGACGAGGTAGGTGGTCACGCTGTCGAGATCGTCGAACGCATGCGTGCGCACTTCCTTGCGCGCCACATGTTCGGTCGTGATCCGCTTCGGCAGGATCGCGACGCCCATCCCGGCCGCCACGCAGCCGAGGATCGCGCCGAACGTGCCGAACGACGACACCGATTCGATCGCGATGCCGCGCGCCTTCAGCCAGTGCTCCGCGACCGCGCGATACGGGCAGCCATCGTGAAACGCGAGCAAGCGCACCGTGTTGTCGGCCAGCAGTTGCCGGCGCGTGACGGTCGCCGCGCTCACCAGCACCATGTCTTCCGCGAACGCGGGCTCGTAACGCAACCCGGGCCGGACCACCGCCCGTGCGGTCAGCGCCGCGTCGATCCGGCCGCGCAGCAGCGCCTCGGCCAGATCCGGCTCGCTGCCGATCTGCACCGCGAGGCCGAGCGCCGGATCGCGTTCCTTCAGCGCGGCGGCCAGCGCCGGCAGCCGCGTGGCGGCCGTGCTTTCCATCGAACCGAGCCGGAAGCTGCGGGCAACCGGCGTTTCGCGCACCACCTGCGTCGCCTCGTCGACGAGGCGCAGGATGCGATCGCAATACGGAATCAGCCGGCGCCCGGCATCGTTCAGCACCAGCCGCTTGCCGTGCCGGTCGAACAGCGGCGCGTCCAGCGACTCCTCGAGCTGACGCAGCCGCGCGGTGACGTTCGATTGCGTGCAGCCGAGCCGTTCGGCCGCACGCAACGCGCTGCCTTCCTGCACGACGGCCCGGAAAGTTTCGAGCAGAGGGATGTTCATATCGATTTCTCTTGTTACTGATTCAGTTTATATCATTTTACTTCGCCCATCATCCGGATTAGCCTAGGGCATGTTCCGAGGAATCCGCATGCCATCTGCTGCCTGCTCCGGCTTTACGTCCGTTCGCCGCCCGCCCGAGGTTCGTCCGTGCGTGCACTGATCGCCGCGCTGGTGCGGCGCGGTCCGACCGTGCTCGCGTGCGGCGTCGGCCTCGGGCTGCTGGTGCCGCCACTCGCGGCGCTCGCGCGGCCGCTGATGCCCGTTACCGTGTTCGTGTTCGTGCTCGGCACGCTGCTGCGCGTCGAACCGAGCGCCGTGCGCGCGGTCGCGCGACGGCCCGCGGTGTCGCTGCTGCTGCCCGCGATGACGATGATCGCGTGCCCGGTCGCGCTCGGCATCGCCGCGCGGCTCGCCGGCCTGCCGTACGACTGGGTCGTGGCACTGGTGATCGCCTACTGCGCGCCGCCGTCGAGCGGCACGTCGACGATCGCGCGGATGCTGTCGCTCGACGCCAGTGTCGCGCTCGTCGCGACCCTCGCGTCGATGGTGTTCGTGCCGCTGACCGCGCCGCTGCTGACCGCCTGGTTCAGCCACGACGCGGCGGTGTCGATCTCGCCGTCGAGCCTCGCGCTGCGGCTCGCGCTGCTGATCGGCAGCGCCGAGGGCGTCGCGCTGCTCGTGCGGCGCTTTGCGGGCGCACGGCTCGCGCGCCATGCGACACCGATCGACGCCGTCGTCGTCGTCGCGCTGCTCATATTCGCGCTCGGCACGATGGCCGGCATGCAGCAGTCGATCATCGATGCCCCGCACCGCGCGTTGACCGCGATCGCCCTCGCGTTCGTCGTCAACGCGGGTTTTCAGCTCGTCGCGTACGGGCTCACGCCCGGCGACGTCCGCACGCGCCTGAACGTCGCGCTGATCGTCGCCAATCGCAACGTCGGGCTGATGTGGGCCGCGCTCGGACTGGCCGCGACACCGACCATGACGCTCGTGTTCGCGTGCGCGCAGTTGCCGATCTATACGCTGCCGCGCGTCGTCCAGCATCTGCTGCCGCGCCTCGAGGCGCAGCGCCTGCGCCGGCGCGCACGCTAGCCGGCTTCCCCCTTCCGCCCTCGATCAAGGATTCCTCATGAAGCGACTCATCGTGATCGGCGCACGCGCCACCGGCAGCAGCGTCGCGCTGGTGCGCGCCGCCGTCGCACGCCGGGTGGCCGTGACCGTCATCACCACGCCCGGCCATCGTCTCGACGGCGTGTTTCCCGACGACGTCGAGACGGTCAACCTCACGCCCGACGCCGGGCAGCTTGCCGGCTGGCTGCGCGCGCGCTTTCCGGACGAACTCGACACGCTGCGCGTGACAACCGCGCACGATACCTATGCGCGCACCGCGGCATGGGTCGCCGATGCGCTCGGGTTGCCCGGTCCCGATGCGCGGCACGTCGCGTATGCGGTGTCGAAGTCGAACCAGAAAGCGCTGCTCGCCGAGCACGGCATCCCGGCCGCGCAGTTCGTCGCGGGTACGCTGGCCGCGCCGGCGGCGCTCGCGGCGGCGGCTGCTCCGTTGCGCTTCCCGGTCGTCGTCAAGCCGTCGGAAGGCTCCGCGAGCGACGGCGTGCGCCGCTGCGAGGACATCGCCGCCGTGCGCGCACAGCTCGACACGCTCGCCGCCGCCGCGCAGGCCGACGCACCCGAGCTTGCGACCGAACGCGTCGTCATCGAGGAATTCCTGGCGGGCAGCGAATATTGCGTCGAGTATTTCGACGGCCGCTACGTCGGCGCGCTGCGCAAGCTGAAGCGGCATGGTGCCGGTTTTCTCGAGCGCGGGTATACGTCGGAACTCGATCTCGACGCCGACACGCTGCGCGCGCTGATCGACGTCGGCACGCGCGCGACGGCCGCCGCCGGGCTCACGTGGGGGCCCGTGCATCTCGACTGCATCGTGCATGATGGCGTGCCGCACGTGATCGAACTGAATCCGCGCATCGCGGGCAGCTTCATCTGCGACATCGTGCGCGACGGCTACGGTTTCAACGTGGTCGAAGCGTTGCTCGACAAGCTCGACGGAAAGGCGGTGACGATCCCCGAGCTGTTCGAGCCGCATGCGTATGCGCGCGCCGAATTCCTGCTCGACAGCGATCCCGGCGCGTGGCGTTTCGCGCGGGGCGGGGAGATCGACGACGGGGCGGTCAGGATCAGCTACGGGCCGCAAGTGCTGCCCGATCGCGAGCGGCGTGCATTTCTTTATGTGCGAGTTGCGTTGCCGGCAGCGCACGGTGCGGCGGACGACGCGGGGCCGGCGGCTGAGCGCCGCGAATTGAAGTCGACTACCGAGTCAGCCTGACTTCAGGTGAGCGTGGTTTGCTTGCGCCGGCGGGAGGCGTCCCGCGCCAGAAGAAAAACACGAGCGCGCCTGCGATCGCCTGCGCTACGACGACGAATGCGACGCAGCCCACCCAGCCCCACCGATTCCATGCGGGAACGGGCAGGATCGAGCCGAGACTGCCGCCAAAGTAATAGAAGGACAGGTAGACGCCGATCGCCGTCGATCTTGCACCCGGTGCCGCGCGCGAGATGAACGCATTGGCCGACGCCTGCTCGACGAACACCGCGGTCGAACTGAGCGCGAGACCGGTCAGGATCGCTGCGACACTGCCCGACAAGGTCAGCAATGCACCGACCATCGCGAGCCCGGTCGCCGCGAGCGCGAGATCGCGCGGGCCGCGTTTCGCCGCGACGCGGCCCGCGAGCGGCGTGACGACGACCGCGACGAGAAACACCGCATAGATCGCGCCGATCTCGACCGTATTGAAGCCAAATGGCGCGCGGGCCAGCCGCAGTCCGACGAAGGTGAACGTCGCGACCTGCGAGGCGAGCACGCATGCGCCGACCAGAAACGAGGCCAGCAGCGGGCCGCGCGTCAGGAGCTTCCAGCGCGGTATCGACGCTCCCTCGCCTTCCGGACGCGCGGCGCCGGACGACGGCAGGCACGCGTGGATCGCGAGGCCCGTTGCGAGACACAGGAACGCGATGAAATCGAGCGCGTGACGCCAGCCGAACCCGGACGTCAGCACGTTGGTCACGAAGCGTCCGGCGAAGCCGCCGAGTGTCGTGCCGGCGACGAAGAGTGCGCTGACCTCCGTCGCCGCGTCGTGGCTGAAGATCTCGCCGATGCAGGCGATCGAGATCGCGAAGATGAACGGCATCAGCATGCCCGCCGCAAAGCGGGCGGCGAGGAACGATGAGAAGCTCGCCGCGTGTGCCGACCACACGACGGGAAGCACACACGCCACGGCAGCCCACGAAATCACCGTTCGGCGATCGAAGCGGGCAGCCAGCGCACCGACGAACGGCGCGATAATGGCAACCGCCAACGTGGTGGCGCTGATGCCCTGGCCTGCTCGTTCCGCGCTCACGTTGAAGGCCGCGGCGAGTTCGTGCAGGATGCCCTGCGTCGAATAGAGATTGAGAAAAGCCGCGAAGCCGCACAGGAAAAATGCGAATCGGATGGTTCTGTTGCCCACTGGTGACGCCCTCTCTGATGTGGGTGACAGTCTGACGAGTGGACGACACGCGTGCCAATACTGATTTCGTGGCCATTGATACCGAAACGACAAGAATGCTCGACCTACGCCGCCTCCGCTATTTCGTGACCGTCGCCGAAGAATTGCACTTCGGACGCGCGGCGTTGCGTTTGCGTATCGCCCAGCCGCCGTTGACGCGCCATATCGCCGCGCTGGAAGCCGACCTCGGTATCCGGCTGTTCGAACGATCGACACGTGCGGTGCAGCTCACGCCGGCAGGCGCGCTGTTCCTCGAACACGCGAGGAGCGTCATTCATGCAGTCGACGAGGCGGAGGCAACGGCGCGCAAGATGGCGCAAGGTGTGGTCGGTCGCGTCGTGATCGGCTATGCGAGTTCCATTCCGATGTCCGACGCGTTTTCGGACATCATCCGCAATGCGAGCCGCAGCATGCCGGAAGTCGAGCTGGCGTTTCGGGAAGTATCGACCGCCACTCAGCGCCAGCAGATCGCCGACGGCACGATGGACGTCGGATTCGGCTGGTCAGCGGCGAAGGCACCCGGGGAGCGCATCCGGTCCCTCGTCGTGTCGCGGGAGTCGCTCGCCGCCGCGGTTCCCGCCCGGAGCAAATACGCGGACAAGGCGACGATCGAGTTCCGTGAACTGGTCAAGGAGAACTTCGTCACGTTTCCCGCGGGTTACGGTTCCGCGCTGAACGCCGCGCTCGAGGATCTGTGCGCGCAAGAGGGCGTTACGCCGCGGACAGGGCCGACCGCATCGCAGATCACGACGCTGGTGTCGCTGGTGGCCGCGGAACGCGGCGTCGCCATCGTGCCCGGCTTCACGTCGACGTTGCAACGCTCGGGCGTCGCTTACGTGCCGCTGGCGAGGCCGCACGTTCTCGAATTGGTCGTTACGTGGTCCGAACCGTTCTCGTCGAGCTGCGTCGAGCAGTTCATCGAGTTTGCCAGGTCGATCACGCGCGGCTAGGTCCTGTTGACACAAGCCCCGATCACCCGAGCGGAAAATACGTGACATCCGGCGCGAACGGCGCATTCAACGCAATGGCGACCACGTCTCCGGCAAGCCGATCGTCGACGTCGCCCTTTCGATCTGTTCCGGACCGCCGGCCGGAGGCCACAGGCCCTCCGCGTAGTGCCGCTTTCGCAACGCCATGCGTTCTTCCAGGCTTGAGAATCCCCAAATGTGCGTGATGCGCGGCGGTCCATCGAGCGCGTACAGATTGCAAACGAGATGCGACGTATAGGCTTTGGCCGGGCCCACCGCGCGTTCCCACGCGGAAATGGTCGGCGCAATACCGCCGGCTTTCAGCCAGTAGCGGCGAATTTCATAGAAATCGCCCAATGCCGCCGGTTCGATGTCGGGTAGAAAAGGAAAAAGTGCATAGCTTTCCATCGTCAATCGAACGGACGCGCTTTCAATGCCGAAAGGTCGCTCGGCGCGCAATGCCCGATCGCGTTCATGCTGCAATGCATCCATCGTCTCGAAGCCACGCAGCACGACGACCCGCGATAGCTCACCGATTTCCGTGCGCCATGCGCCGAGCAGCCTCCCGTGCGCGTCGGCATCCGACACCCAGTGATGCGCACGGCGGGACACCCTGTCCTGGTCCAGCAGCGGACACGACAACGTCGTGAGTTCATACGGCATATCTGCTCTCCTTTCGCTCGTCTATCGCACTGTATTTCCAAACCGGTGGCCGATAAACGCGCCGCACCTTGAAACAGAATCCAGTAGCATTGCGTAATGGATCTCCTCAAGGCGATGGCCGTATTCGTCCGTATCGTGGAAACGGGTAGCCTGACGGCGGCCGCGCAAGCGTCCGATCTGTCGCCGACCATGGTCGGCAACTACCTTCAGACTCTGGAAAGCCGGCTGGGCGCGGTTCTCGTGCACCGCACGACCCGCAAGCAGAAAGTCAGCGCGTTCGGCCACGCTTACTACGAGCGATGCGTCGAAATTCTCGGTCTGGTCGACGACACGGAACAGCTTGCGCTCGCTCACCTCAAGCAGCCACGAGGGCGTTTGCGCGTGACCGCGCCTGTCGTGTTTACGAACGAGTGCCTGATTCCCGCGCTCGCGGACTATTACCGGCGCTACCCCGAGATCAAGCTCGATATCGTCGCAACCGATTCGCTCGCCGATCTGTTCGACGAAGGCTTCGAGGCGGCCATTCGCATCGGCACGCTCGCCAACCCGGATGTGGTGGCGCGTCCGCTGGCGCCATATCGGCTGGTGCTGTGTGCGTCGCCCGCTTACGTTCACGAGCATGGCGCGCCGGCTACGCCGCACGCGCTAGGCGAGCATCATTGCCTGACCTATGCGTATCCGCCCCGAGCGGAATGGCACGCGGCGCAAACCCAATGGACGCTGGAAGGCCCGGATGGGCCGATGAGCCTGTCCGTGGACGGCAGACTGAAAATTGACAATGCGGACGCGTTGCGCCGGGCGGCGTTGAGAGGGCTGGGTATCGCGATGCTTCCTTCCATCTTGATACGCGACGACATTCGAGAGAAGCGCCTCATCGAGATCATGCCGGACTTCGCCGGCCCCGAACGGACGATGAACCTGCTTTATCTTCAGGAGAGGCAGCAATCACCGAAGCTTCGCAGCTTCACTGAATTCGTGGTCGACCGGTTCGGCGCCGAAACGGCCTGTCGGACGTGAGGCGATTGCCGCCGGTCGCGAAAGGCGTCGTACTTCATCGACACCTCGCGATTTCGACCCGATGTACGTTTCCGTCCTCACCCGCCGTGGTCGCTCATCTGCACCGACCCGCGACGGAATGGCGCCGAAGCGACGATGCTCAAGTCGGATCGCGCCACCTCCGCCGCCTGCAGGGCGTGGCCGTTAGCCGCGCGAATCGACCCAGTTGCGTGCCCAGCGTGCCGAGTGCGCGAGCGCCTGTGCCTCGCTCGTGAAGTAATCGAGCGAATAGAACTGATAGCGGCCTTCGTCGTGCGTGCTATCGGCGCGTTCGAGCAGGAGGTTGGATGAAAAACTACCGTCGGGCAAGCGATGCGCCGAGGGTTGGACGGCATAGCCGTTGTACTGTTGAATTCGTTTGTTGTGCATTTTAATTTTAATGATGTTCGAATGCGCGCGTGCCGTGCGAAATGCGCACGGGTAAGCCGATTCAAAGCCATTGCGGACTGAATCTGACGCAGTCGGAAAGCGAAAATAAGGCGTTGCGGCCGGAGGGGGAATGAAGTGCAACGAGACGTGTGACGCTCGGCCAGCTGAATCACTCGATACAGCTCAAGGCGATCGCGCCAACTTGGGGAGGCGAAGCTCCGTTGGGATGTCGCTGCGACCCGGCGTCCGTCGTGGGAGGCCGGGCCCTTCAAACTTTACAGCGGCTTGATGTTCGCCGCTTGCAGACCCTTCGGGCCTTGCTTCGTTTCGAAGCTCACTTTTTGATTTTCAGCCAGCGTCTTGAAGCCGTCGGCACGAATTTCGGAGAAGTGAGCGAACAGGTCGTCGCCGCCCTTGTCCGGAGTAATGAAGCCAAAGCCTTTGCTGTCGTTGAACCACTTGACGATACCGGTATCCATGAAGATTCCTTGAGAAAAAAAGGGAAATTTGCTCTGTTGAAAGAGCGCGTGAAGCGTCAAGGAGGGAGAGGACAACGAATACCGCTGGGGAGGAGCGAGCAATTGATGAACAGCAATCGGACTTCTTGGACTTCGGTACATACACTAACGGCAGGTGCCGGCCGCGTCAACGACTATCTTGTAACTGTGTGACATCCAGCTCGACGCGCCGACATCGAGACGCCCTTCCGCATCGCAGACGTGACTCCCCGACCGCGGGCAGCGAAGCCGAAGGCTGTCGTCACGACTGGACCCACACCGCCCCGCTTCACGCCTTCGCGAAGGCGAGCAGCAGCTCGCCGAGTTTGCCCGGTTGCTCCTGCTGGATCCAGTGACCTGCGCCGTCGATCAGCTCGATGCCGCGCATGCTCGTCGCCGCCTTCGTTCTCATCAGATCGAGCGCGCCAGGCGCCGAATAGGTGCCCCAATCGCGCTTGCCGCCAATGAAGAGCGACGGGACGTCGATCGTCCTGCCCGAAAACAGGCGCAACTCGGCGTTCAGGTCGGGATCGGACAAGACACGATAAGCCTGAAGCGCGCCTTGAAACCCGGTACGGCCATACTCCGCCGTGTATACGCCCAGTTCCGCGTCGGTGAGCCATTTGCAGGCAAGGATTTCGGCGGCGGACGGCTGGAATGGCGCGACGGTCTCGGGCATCGTCTTGCCGAGATCCATCACGTAGTACGTGGGCATTTGCGCCAGTTCCGAGGCCGTGAGCGCCTTCAGCGGATGCGGCTTGTTGCCCGGCCAGTCGGCGCTCTTCACGTGGAAAAATGCCCGCAGAAACGCTGATAGACCTTGGGGCGGGTGCCACATGTCCCGGTTGGCGTTCCGTGTGCACAGGTATTGCTGGTAATACGCTCTCGGCGGATCGAGCGCGGCAAGCGCCGCCGCCAACTTCCGGCCTTCGCTGTTCGGTTGAGCCGACGATGTCTCGCTTCGCGCCGTGTCGAATGGGAGCGCCGGCGGACCAGGGAACGGCGCACTCATCAGCACCACTGACGGAAAGACGTCCGGTCGCGCCAGCGCGCAATACGCCGCCACAGGCGAGCCGAGGTCGTGCCCGACCAGCATCGACGTATGCCGATACCCCAACGCCGATACCAGTCCGAGGGCGTCGCGCGTCATATTCAGGAGGCTGAAGGGCCCGAGCGGAGCGTCATAGTCGTTCGCCCAACCGGTCGTGCGTCCATAACCGCGCTGGTCGGGCGCCACGACGTGGTATCCCGCGTCGGCCAGGATGGGCATGAGATGCCGCCAGCCGTAGGCCAGATCCGGAAAACCGTGCAAAAGCAACGCGAGCGGCCGGCCGGCGCTTTCATGACCGGCTTCGAGAATGTGAACATCGAGGCCGTTCACCCCATGGATCATGCGCGAGCGCACTCCTTTCGGAAGCGTTCCTGCACCGTATGTCGGCGTGGCCAAATCACTCTCTCCTGTCGGGGTTGCGCGGGCAGGACGAAGCAAGGCAGCAACCAGGCCGGCCGCGCCCATCGCCAGAACGGTTCGTCGCGGCGCCGATGGCTTGCTCTTGTCGACGGGCATCGTCGAACTCCGAAATATGGTGATCACCATAGTATGGCGATCGCCATAGACCGGTCAAGCGGAACGTGGTACTTTTCCCGCATGACACGCAAGACTGACGCGCGCGCTCGCGCGATTGCCACGGCCGAACGGCTGTTTCGCATCCAGGGCTACACGGCGACCGGGCTGACCCAGATTCTCGAGGAAAGCGGCGCGCCCAAAGGGTCGTTCTACTTTCACTTTCCTCGCGGCAAGGCCCAACTCGCCGAGGAAGCAATCGATAACTACGTCACCCATCGAATTGCCGTCTTGCGGAACATCTCGGCTGATACGACCGGTCATGCGCTGAATTTTGTTCGCCAGATCTTCAGCACGTTTGCGGCCGAAATGGTCGCCACCGATTTCCAGTACGGGTGTCTCATGCAAAACCTGGCAAACGAACTGCCCGCGCTCGACGCCGAGCTGACCCAGCGGGTGGCGCGGGGGTTTGCCGATTCGACCGAGGTGATTGCGGCGCATTTCAGGGGGTGCGGGTTCGCTGCCGCGCGCGCATCCTCGGCCGCGGCCGCATTGGTCGCCGCGCTCGAAGGCGCCCGCACGGTCGCGCGCCTGGAACGCTCGCCGGCCGTGTTCGACGCACTGGCAGATGTCAGCAGCCAGGGATGGGGCGCTTCCGAGGGGTGATCCGGCCCAATGTTCTCGTCATGCGTCGTGCCTTGCGCACATCACGGGGAAATTGCCCGTTGCCGTGATGCCGCACCGGTTCGGTATCCGTGAACGCACGACGTGCCGCGAATTCAATTCTCTCGACCGCGTTAGCTCGAACTGCGCAGCGGTAGCCTGGCAACGTGAACGCGTGGAAAACTGGCAGGCGGCCGGACGAGTACCCCGAATTCCGAAGCATGGCCAGGTCGATCAAGCACGACCTCGCCGCGCAGATCGTCTATCGGTGACCAGATTGCAAGCTCGGCCAGACCGGAAGTCGACGTACCGCAACCGCGAACGCTCCGGCCGCCATCGCGAACACCCAAACCGCAGGTCAATGCGAAGCACCGAACAGTCGAATCACGACGCCGCGCAACCACCGGTTGCCGGCCTCGTGGTGATAGCGCGCATGCCAATGCTGCCGCACCGCGAAGCCTTCGACCGGGATCGGGCATGCATGAACCGCCAGATCGTTGGCTTGGGCCAGCGTCTCGCCGATATGACGCGGTAGCGTCGTGATCAGGTCGGTCGTCTGAACGATCGCCCCCAGCCCCAGAAAGCCCGGCAATTCCAGCACCACGTCTCGCTCGATGCGCGCCTGCCGCAGCGCCTGTTCGAGGAGTTGCGCCCCCGTTCCCGCCGTAATGGCGACATGCCCTTCCGAACGATACTGCCTGGCCCCGAGCCGACCGCGAATCCTCGGGTGATGCCGATTCACCAGACAAATCCAGTCCTGGTCATACAGCTTCTGCTGATAAATGCCGCCGCCCAGCCACGGCACGTAGCCAATCGCGAGATCGGCTTCGCCGGATTCGAGCGCCCGCTCCGTATTGCCGTCGATCCGTGCGGCTTCCAGCCGGACGCCCGGCGCCTGCGCCCGGACATGGGCCAGCAGCCGCGGCAGCAGCGTGACGTGGCTCGCGTCGGTCATGCAGATGCGAAAGCGTCGCTGGGCGGTCGCGGGATCGAACGCGATCTCCCACGCCGTGAAGCGCCGCAGCGATTCGAGAATTTCCCGGCAGGGCCCGATCAGCGCGTCGGCTTGCGGTGTCGGCGCCATGCCGCCGGGCGTGCGGATGAACAGCGGATCGTGCAGGTGTTCCCGCAAATGCCCGAGCCAGATGCTGACGGTCGGCTGGCTCTGGCCGAGCTGCTCGGCGACGCGCGTGACGCTGCGCACGTCGTACAGGAGATCGAATAGCTGAAGCAGCTTCAGGTCCGGCAGATCAGCGGGCATCGTCGCATTATTGTCCATGGCAATGACGTCATTGTACTCATTGCATTGTCGGCATGAGCGGCGGCTCCTATCGTGAGGCCATACGTCAAGGAGACACCATTGAAAATCGCGATTCTAGGAGCCGGCGCACTGGGTTGTGCGATCGGCGCCACCCTCACCGAAGGCGGTCACGAGACCTGGTTGATCGACCGCTCGCCCGCACACGTCGATGCGATGCGTCGCGACGGCCTGCGGGTCGACGACGCCCGCGGCACCCGGCAGGTACGCGTGCACGCGACGACACAGGCGGCCGAAGTCGGCGCGGCCGACGTGGTCGTGGTGCTGGTCAAGTCGTTCCACACTGACGCGGCGATCCGCGGCGCCCTGTCGCTGGTCGGGCCCGATACCGTCGTGCTGTCGCTGCAGAACGGCCTCGGGCACGAGGACATCCTGAGCGACGCCGTCGGCCGCGAGCGCGTCCTCGCGGGCAAGACCTACGTCGGCGGCGTGCTGCGCGGGCCGGGTCATATCGAATCCGGCGTGATCGGCAAAAACACCTACATCGGCGAACTCGACGGCCGCATCACGCCGCGCGTGCAGGCGATCGCCGCCGCGTTCGATACCGCCGGCCTCGCGACGACGATCAGCGACAACATCGTCGGCACGATGTGGGACAAGCTGCTGGTGAATGTCGCGACGGGCGCGCTGACCGGCCTCACCGACCTCACCTACGGGCAGCTCTACGACGAGCCGCTGCTGAAGGCGACGTCGCTCGCGGCGGTCGCCGAAGCGATCGCGGCGGCGCAGGCAGCCGGCGTCAAGCTGTCGATGACCGATCCCGAACAGGCCTGGACCCTCGCCGCCGAGGGGCTGCCCGCCGCCTTCAAGACCTCGATGCTGCAAAGCCTGGAGAAAGGCTCGATCACCGAGATCGACTTCATCAACGGTTCGGTCGTGCGCGCCGGGCAGCGCCATGGCGTGCCGACCCCGGTCAATGCCACGCTCGTCGCCTGCATCAAGGGGCTGGAGCGCGCGATGGCCGATCGCCAACGTGAGGAGGCCGCCGCATGAGCGCCACGAAAGCCTATCTCGAACACGTCGCGATCTGGGTGAAGGACATCCACTGGCACATCCGTTTCTTCGAGGACGTGCTCGGCATGACGCTGCGCGAAGTGGACGGCCCGCTCGACGCACCGCGACAGTACTGGACGCTCGGCGGCATGCAATTCATCCACGCGCCCGACCACAATGGCCCGGAAGGCCGGCTCGCCCATCTCGGCGTGATGTGCGAGGACCTGGAGGCCGCGCTGGCCGCCGCGCGGCGATTCGACGTGACGGAGATGCCGCAGGGGCGCAACTGGATTCGCCTACCCGACGGGCTTGCCGTCGAACTGATTCAGGCCAGGCCGGCTTCATGCGTCGCGCAAGCACTGGCGATCAACCCGCGCGCGGAGGCATGACCATGACGATCGTCGAGAAATACTGGGACGACGCCCGCGAGGGCGACACGTGCACGAGCCCGACCTACCTCGTGACCAAGGAACGCATTCTCGCGTACGCCGACCTCACCGGCGACCATACGCCCGTTCACGTGGACGAGGAATACGCGAACGCCAGCCATTTCGGCTGCCTCGTCGCGCACGGGCTGTTCGGCCTGTCCATTGCCGACGGCCTGAAGACGCAGAGCGACTATCGCTTCCTGCCGGGCATGTCGCTCGGCTGGACCTGGGATTTCCTGCTGCCGATCAAGGTCGGCGACGTGCTGCACGTGACGTTCCGCGTCGGTTCGATGCGGGCCAGCAAGAGCCGCCCGGACTGGGGCATCGTCGTGCTGCCGTCGGAACTGATCAATCAGGACGGACAGGTCGTTCAACGCGGCGAACATCGCCTGATGGTGCCGCGCCGTCCGGAGGCACTGTAATGCAGGCACGTCCCCTCGAAGGCATTCGCGTCGTCGACTACAGCCATTTCCTCGCCGGCCCGTATGTCGGACGCTGTCTCGCGGCGCTCGGCGCCGAAGTGATCAAGGTCGAGCGCCCGGGCGCCGGCGACGCCGGACGCCAGCACGCGACCGTGCTCGACGACCAGCAAAGCGGCTACTTCCTGCAGCTCAACATGGGCAAGCGCGGCGTGAGCGTGAACATGAAGGACGCGCGCGGCAAGGCGTTCATGCAGCGGCTGTGCGACTCCGCCGACGTCTTCATCGAGAACTATCGGCCGGGCGCGCTGGACAAGCTCGGGCTCGGCTATGAAGAACTGTCGGCGCGCAATCCGGGCCTCGTCTACTGCTCGATTTCGGCGTACGGTCACACTGGTCCCGACGCACATCGTGCCGGCTTCGGGCTGATCGCCGAAGCGAAGAGCGGGATCATGCAGATGGTCGGCACGCCCGGCGAGCGGCCGCCGCTGCTCCGCATATCGCTCGGCGACATGTACACCGGCATTCATGCGGTCGCGGCGATCAACGCCGCGCTGCTGGGGCGCGTGAAGAGCGGCCGCGGGCAACACGTCGACATGGCGCTGTACGACACGCTGGTGTCGATGCACGAATATGCGGTGCAGTGCTACACGCTGAAGGGCGTGCTGCCCGAGCAGACCGGTCACGACATGCCGACCTCGACACTCTATGGCGTGTTCCGTGCCGCCGATGGCGATCTCGTGATCGCCGCGCAAGTCGACGACGCGTGGAAGCGCTTTGCACAACTGATCGAAGCGCACGGCGGCCCGGCTGGCTTCGGTGCGGACTCCCGGTTTCACGACAGCACCGGGCGCAATGCGCATCGCGCGGCGATCCTGTCGGTGGTCGAACCGTGGGTGGCCGCGCGTTCCGTCGCGTCGGTACTGGACCTGCTGGACGGCATCGACGTTCCGTGCGCGAAGGTGCAGCGCATCGACGAGGTGTTGAACGATCCGCAGATCCAGGCCCGAGGCATGGTCGTCGAGCAGCAGCATCCACGCTACGGCACGCTGCGCCTGCCCAACCTGCCGTTCCGGTTTTCCGATTGCGATACGACGATTCGCGAGGTCGCGCCCGATCTCGGCCAGCACAACGCGGAAGTCGCACGGTCCCTCGGGTTCGATGCGGCCGAAATCGACGCGATGCAGGCCGACGGCGTCCTCTATTCAAAAGTGAGCCAATGATGACCGACCAATACGCGGTGATCGGCAATCCGATCGGACACACCAAATCCCCGCTGATTCACGGCCTCTTCGCGCAAGAGACGCAGCAGGACCTCCGCTACACGGCGATCGAGGGCCCGCTCGAGCCGGCAGGCGCTTTTGCTGCCACTGTTCGTGCGTTTTTCGACGGCGGCGGCAAGGGCATCAACGTCACCGCGCCGTTCAAGCTCGACGCATTCGCGATGTCGGACGAACGCAGCGAGCGGGCGCAGCTCGCGGGCGCGGCCAACGCGCTCAAGTTCGACGGCGGCCGCATCCTGGCGGACAACTTCGACGGCATCGGGCTGGTTCGCGATATCGAGGCGAACCTCAATCTGCCGATGGCCGGCAAGCGCGTGCTGGTGTTCGGTGCGGGCGGCGCAGCGCGCGGCGCGCTGCTGCCGTTTCTCGACGCCGGCCCGGCGGAACTCGTGATCGCGAATCGCGACGTCGACAAGGCGCGCTTGCTGGCCGCGCAGGTCGCCGGTCGCGGCCCTCTGGTTGCCGGCAGCTATGCCGACCTCGCGCGGATGGGACGTTTCGATCTGGTCGTCAACGCGACGTCGGCCAGTTTGACCGGCGATCTGCCGCCTGTCCCGCCGAGCGTGTTCAGTCCGACGGGAACCGCCTACGAACTCGCCTATGGCAAGCGGCTCACGCCGTTTCTCCGGCTCGCTAAAAACGCGGGCGTGCACGGGATCGCGGATGGTGTCGGCATGCTGGTCGAGCAGGCGGCCGAGGCGTTCGCATGGTGGCGCGGCGTGCGGCCCGCGACCAGCGCGGTGATCGACCGGCTGGCCGTGCCGTTCGACTGAACACGCGATGGGGATCGGCATGCAGGCGATCCCGATGCGCCAAGGCATCGATCGCGACAGTGTCGGCGGGCGCGATCCGGTAGACTCGGCGGGCGCGTCCATACGAACGAGCTGCGCCGAGCAATCTCGCATTACCGCTGTCCTCCGTCCACGCCCGATACCGTGCCGAACACCGTCATGCCGGACACCACGCGCCCCGCTCGCCTGAACTTCGCGCTCATGTTGCCGCTGCTGCTGGCGGCCCAGCCGGTGGCGACCGACAGTTATCTGCCGGCCCTGCCTGAAATCGCCGCGACACTGGGCTCCGCCAGCGTCAGTCTCACGGTTTTCGCATTGATATTCGGTGTCGGACAATTGCCGATGGGCGGTCTTTCCGACCGAATCGGCCGCCGCCCCGTCTTGCTGACCGGCCTTGCGCTCTATGCGCTGAGTGCATTGGCGGCGGCGCTCGCATCGAGCGCCGCGATGCTGGTGGCCGCGCGTGCGATGCAGGGCTTTGCGATGGCCGCGATCCTGGTATGCGCGCGTGCGACGGTACGCGACCGGTACTCGGCGGGCGACGGCCCGTACGTGATGGCGCGCGGTTTTATGGGAATGGGGATGATGGCGTTCCTTGCCCCGATTCTCGGCGCGTATGTCACGCAGCACGCGGGCTGGCGATGGGTACTCGCGGGGATGAGCCTGTATGCGTTCGGCTTGCTCGTCATGTGCTGGTACGGCTTCGAGGAAAGCGCCGCCAGAATCGCGCCGGGCCGGAACTCGACCGGGGACGTGCGCGAGATATTCGGCAATGCCCCGTTCAGGGTATGGACGCTGCTGGCCGCGTCGACGTACACCGGCATGTTCTGTTTTCTGCTGCTTTCTCCGACGATTTACATCCGGCAGCTCGGCATCTCGCCCCAGCGATACGGCTGGATTCCGGCGAGCGGGACGCTCGTCTATGTCCTCAGTACCGTTGGCTGCCGGCACTTGCTGCGACGTCAAAGCATGCTGCGAACGGTGCGGCAAGGCGCGACGCTGAGCCTGTCAGGCGCGGTGATCCAGGCATTGGGGTGCGCGCTGCTTCCCGGCAGCATCTGGCCGCTGCTCGTCGGGCACGGCGTGTATTGTCTCGGGCACGGAATCCATCAGCCATGCGGGCAGGCAGGCGCGGTCAGCGGCCTGCCTCATCTTGCCGGCCGCGCGGTATCGTGGTCCGGCTTCATCATGATGTTCTTCGCTTTCAGCGTGGGGCAGACGGCGGCGGTTTTCACCGATCCGCGCTATCAGTCGGGCGCGTGGCCAATGGTGGTGCCGATGCTTGGCGTCGGCGTTACGCTGGTTACGATCGCGTTTGTGTGGTTGCCGAGAATCGGTGGCGCGAATTTGGGCGCGGCAGCGGTTCCGGCGCGGGCGGTAGATGGTCGGTGAGTTGTGGTGGGAACTCGGTGGAAAGCGGCGGGATGGGTGTCCAGCGCGTCTCTTGTGACCGCCAAATGGACTTGGTGAACGTGATGCTCGACAAGGACGCTGCGAGCGAGCATCTAGGCAGCAGTGGCCTGAACAAGACGCAGGCCCCATCCAGTTTGCAACGTACCGTCTTCGCCTTGCAGGGGCGCGAACGCCGACAACAGTTCACTTTTGAACTGCGCGCGCGCCGCTTCCGACATCCGGTCGGCATCGTAGGTGTCCAGCATGTCCAACCACAGCTGCTCGGGTGTAGGTGTCCAGTCGATTTCGATGTCTTCAAAAGACACATCAACAAAATCGGGCTTGAGTAGTTCTTGCCACCCCGCTTCACTGCGCGTGCGCGCATCACCGAGTCGCAACTCTGTGAGCCGATCCTTCGCGATTGGCTTGAAGATGTCCAAAAAAACTTCGCCGACCTTGCCAGTCAAAAAGCTCCGTCCGACGATAGCGGAAAAGCTGCCGCCGTCACACAATACCCGGCGAATCTCTCGAACAACTTGTTCGATATCGTCCATCAACATGAGAGCCATGTGCGACAGCACGTAGTCTACTGAGCCGCTATCGAGTGACATTGCTTGTGCACGCTCGTTGAGCAATCGTATTTCGTGCGGCAATATTCCCCGAGCCACGCTTAACTCGCCATCGCTCATGTCTATGCCAATTAGCTTCGTTGCTGCATTCCCCCTGTCGTTCAGAATTTGCAGCAATGGCCCGTCACCGCATGCCAGATCGAGCACAGTCCGCGACATCGCATCGTTCGGTACACGATTCGCCAGTGCGTGATAGGAGGACGGGTATGCTGCCTGCGCAGATCGTGCAGGCCGATTACCGTAGGCTCGACGCGTTACTCCTGCCCGGCGGCGGTGAAAATCTTTCAAATATATTTCTGCGTACGAGGTCATTCTCGCGCCATTCGATTGTTCGCTAGTTGGGAGCACTTGTGACTCTCGAGCCTGAGCCCCGAGCGGATTGTCGACGAACCAGATCACGATGTCGAACATCTCAAAATGACCGGCAGCCACCACCGGCGCCGCTCGACCGACAACTTCGGACCGTGGCTATACGGCTCGGCGTCCAGCTGTGTGACGGGGCAGTCGATGTCGGCGGATGGCGTGCTCACCATGCGCTGAGCACGCTGCCCCCTCCCGACGTCGATCCAGCCCCACACGAACGGAGCCACACAACGCATCAACGCGACGTACCCTCGTCGCCCACGCCCCCCACCATCAGCACATCCGACAACTTCAACACCGGACAATGCGCTCCCGCGCCCGCAACGGCATCACGATACGTCTCCGTAACAGCCGCCGCGATCCCATGAGCCGCGTCGACACCTTCCGCCATCGCCGAGTAGTACGACAGGTCCTTGAGCGCGTTCGCCATATGGAACGGCAGCGCGGACGTGTCGCCGGTCTCCAGAAACGGACGCAGCCGGTTCAGCGCGGCGCCGCCGCCACCGCCGTTGGCGAGCACGTCGGCCAGCACCGCGACGTCCACGCCCGAGCGCTTCGCGCACGCGACGGCTTCCGACAGCAGCGCGATGGTCCCGAGCGAAACATAGTTGTGCAGCAGCTTCATGCTGTGGCCGGCCCCGACATCGCCGACACACGTGATGTTTTCCGCGAAGCACGCGAGCACCGGCCTGATCTCCGCGAACAACCCGGGCGGCGCACCGACCAGCAGGTTCAGCCGGCCCTCGTGCGCCTCCTTGGCGCCGCGCGTCATCGGCGCGTCGACGAAGCGCCCGCCTGCCGCTTCGACGAGCCGCGCCATTCTGACGGTCGATTCGGGAACGGCGGTCGAACAATCGACGACGATCGCGTTGTCCCTCAGGCCGGCCAACACGCCGTCGTCACCTGTGAGCACCGCTTCCACTTCGGGGGACCCCGTCACGCACAGGATGATGACGTCCGCTTGCGCAGCCAGTTCGCGCGCGGTCCGCACGGTCCGTACGCCGTCGCGCAGCAGCTCGTCGAGCGGCTGATTGCCCGGATGCTCGACGACCGTGAGCGGATAACCGTGCTTCAGCACGTTGCGCGCAATACCATGCCCCATCAAACCCACGCCGATCAGGCCAATCTGCTGTTTCATGTCGTTCCCGTCAAAAGATCGCAACGCGGTGCAGCACTGCGGCGAAATGGATAGTCGTTACCGGTCGACGAGCCGCGCCGGCAGCAGCATCGTGAGGACGATGCCCAGCAACAGGCACCCGACCATCACGAACAGCGGCGCGGCAAGACTGCCGGACGCCTGCTTCAGGTAGCCGACCGCATAGGGCCCGAAGAAGCCGCCGAGGTTCCCGAACGAGCTGATCACCGCGATGCCCATCGATACCGACGCGGTGCCGAGCGCCGCGGTCGGCATGCTCCAGAACAGCGGCGGAAACGAGATGAGCCCCGCGTTCGCGATGCAGAGGGCGAACATGCCGAGCCACAGCTGATCGTGCCAGACGACCGACAGCCCGAGCCCGGTCGCGCCCATCAGCAAAAGCGCGGCGACGTGCAGCCGCTGCCGGCCGCACCGGTCCGCGCTGCGTCCGAACAGGACCATCACGACCACGGCCACCGCATTCGGCAGCGCGGCGAGCAAGCCGATGACGAAATCGCTGCCGATGCCCATCTGCTTGATCATCGTCGGCGCCCAGAATGTATAGCCGTAAATCGCGAACACGTCGAGAAAGTAGATCACGCAGAACGCCCACACGAGCCAGTTCGAGAACAGGCCGCGGTGATTGACCGACTCGGTCGTCGCACGATCCTCCGCCAGCACGCGTGCCAGGACGGCGCGCTCCGCTTGCGAGAAACGCTCGCTGCGCGTGACGTCGTCGTCGAGGCCCTTCCATACATACAGCGCAGCCACGAATGCGGGCAGCGACTCGAGAATGAAGATCCATTTCCAGCCCGGGATCTGCATCGCCCCGTCGAAATACTGCAGGATGAAGCCGGTCAACGGCGAGCCGATCAACCCGGCCAGCGCGAGCGCCGCATAAAACATCGACAGGATTCGCGCGCGCCGCCGCCCCGGGAACGAACGGGCCATGTAGAGCACGATGGCCGGGATGAAGCCGGCCTCGGCGACGCCGAGCAGAAAGCGCATCACGTAGAACTGCATCGGCGTGGACACGAACGCCGTCAATCCCGACACGACGCCCCACGACACGACGATCCGCGTGATCCAGCGGCGCGGCCCGACGCGCACCAGCAGCATGTTGCTCGGCACCTCGAAGATCACGTAACCGAGAAAGAATATCCCTGCACCGAAGCCGAACACCGCGTCCGAAAAGCCCAGATGCTCGCTCATCTGCAATTTGGCGAAGCTGACGTTCACGCGATCGATGTACGACGTGACGTACGCGAACATCAGGATCGGGAGAATTTGCACGGCGAGCCGACGAAAGATCCGGTCCTCCTGGGCGAGATCGTGCGCCGATGCCGGGGCCGCGAGGTCGCCCGGGTTGCAGGCCGCGTCGATTTCCACGTTTGTCTCCGAAAGTTCATGGATGCCCCGCGTGCATGCTTGCGTCGTCACGCGTACAGTCGCTGTCGATATAGATGTGTGCGACAGGGGACGGTTCGAATCTACCGGCCGCCCCGCCCACCCGATATGCGAAATCCTTCAAGTGGCACTTCGAATATCTCGAACGCACGCGCGGGCCGCCATCGTACGGTGCAATGCACAAGCCAACGGAAAACGGATTCCGGCCGCCGATCGCGCGCACGGCACGGGCCTTCGCGGCGCGACGGCGGCGTTGCGGTGTGCGGCGCACCATTCGCGGCCGATCAGAGCGAGTCAGGGTTAGCACCACTTCGCCCAATACCGTCGCGCGCAGCGATGAATGACATACTTGCCGCAGTTTCAATCGGAGCCCGCGCTTGTTCGATCTCACGTCCCTCGCCCTGTTCGTCCGTGCAGCCGAGCTGGGCAGCCTGTCGCGCGCCGCGCAGCAGTCCCACATGTCGCTCTCCACCGCGAGCCGCCGGATCGCGCTGCTCGAGCATCATTTTCGCGTGGTGCTGCTGAACCGCACGGTGGCCGGCGTCGAACTCACACCCGCCGGCGAAGCGCTGTTGCGCCACGCGACCGACCTGCTGCTGCGCACCGATGCGATCTACAGCGAACTGTCCGACTATACGAAAGGCGCGGTCGGCCGCGTCCGCGTGTTCGCGAACATCTCGGCGATCAGCCAGGATCTGCCCGATCAGTTGCGCACCTTTTCGCAACGCTATCGCGACATCAAGCTGCAGATCAGCGAGCTGAGAAGTTCCGACATCCTGCAGGCACTGCGCGAAGGCCGCGCGGACGTCGGCATCGTCACGTCGCGCACCGCGCCCGAGGGCATCCACCTCGCGCCTTACTGCATGGATCGGGCCAGCGTGGTCGTCCCCGACGACTACCCACTCACCGGCGATTCGATCGATTTCAGCGCGTTGCTCGACCACGATCTGGTCGCGCTCGACGACCGCTCGGAACTCACGCGTGCGCTCGTCAGGGAAGCGGCGCTGCTCGGCAAGTCGGTCCGCTTCCGCGTGCAGGTGCAGAGCTTCGAAGCCATGTGCCGGCTGATCGCGGCAGGGCAAGGCATCGGTATCCTGCCCGAGCGCGCGGTCGCGCTGTTTCGCGAACCGATGCGCCTGCGCTTCATTCGCCTCAACGTTCCGTGGGCCAATCGCGTCATGTCGGTCGGCATTCGCGCCGGCGCCGTGCCGCTGCCGACGCGCAAGCTGTTCGAGTTTCTCGCCTCGTTCGCACCGCCTTCGCTCGTCTCCGGTGAAGCCGGGCAATCGAACGACTGACTGCGCCGCCACGCGTGTGTGCGCGCCGGCGTGTTGCAGATTTTCGAAGGTCCCGTTCACGAATCCGCACTTCCTGCCGATGCCGGCGACGCAGTAGATTCGACGGACAGATTCAATAGTCCGCCGGTTACCGCAACGGAAGAGACACGGGAGACATGCCGACGCGATCCGAGGGGAATCGGATGCAGCGTTGCGTATCAAAGGCCGCCGCGCAGCAGTTCGACGCGGCCCGGCTCGCGCAGCTCCCCGTGTCTGCCCCTCCCGTGCGGGACGCCAGCTTCATCATGGAGGCTTCCCGCAACATGAAGAACCCGCACCGCATCGCGGTCATCGCCGGCGACGGCATCGGCAAGGAAGTGATGCCCGAAGGCCTGCGCGTGCTGCGCGCCGCCGCGGCCCGCTTCGACATTCCGCTGGCGTTCGACGAGTTCGGCGACTGGTGTACCGATCACTACGTTCGCCACGGCACGATGATGCCGGCCGACTGGGCACGGCAGATCGGCGCGCACGACGCCATTTTCTTCGGGGCCGTCGGCGCGCCCGATATCGTACCGGACCACGTCGCCGTGTGGGAATCGCTGATCAAGATCCGGCGCGAGTTCGATCAATACGTGAACCTGCGCCCGGTGCGCCTGATGCCGGGCGTGCCCGCGCCGCTCGCCGGGCGCCAACCGGGCGACATCGACTTCATCGTCGTGCGCGAGAACACGGAAGGCGAGTATTCGTCGGTGGGCGGCCGGATGTTCACCGGAACCGACCGCGAGATCGCCGTGCAGCAGTCGGTTTTCTCGCGCGTCGGCGTCGACCGCGTGCTCAGGTTCGCATTCGAACTCGCCCGCTCGCGCCCGCGCAAGCAGCTGACGGCGGCGACGAAATCCAACGGCATCTCGATCACCATGCCGTTCTGGGACGAACGCCTCGCGGAAATGGCCCGGTCGTTCCCGGACATCGAAACGCGCAAATATCACATCGACATACTGTGCGCGCACTTCGTCCAGAATCCGGATCGCTTCGACGTCGTCGTCGCCTCGAACCTGTTCGGCGACATCCTGTCCGACCTCGGCCCCGCGTGTACCGGCACGATCGGCATCGCGCCGTCGGCGAACCTGAACCCGGAGCGGCGCTTCCCTTCGCTGTTCGAGCCGGTGCACGGCTCGGCGCCCGACATCGCGGGCCGCGGCATCGCGAACCCGATCGGCCAGATCTGGTCGGCCGCGTTGCTGCTTCAACACCTCGGTCGCGGCGAATCGCGCTACGAAGCCGCGGCCGCCGAAATCGTCGCGGCGATCGAATCCGTGCTCATCGCCGGCCCGCGCACCCGCGACATGGGCGGCACGGCCAGCACCGAAGAACTGGGCGCCGCGATTGCACACACCATCGCGAATCCCGCATCGATCGAGGAATGACCCATGCAATTTGATCACTACATCGGCAACGCCCGCGTCGTACCGAATACCGGCGAGCGGATCGACGTCGTCGACCCGAGCACCGGCGAACCGTTCGCGACGATCGCGCGCGGCGATGCGACCGACGTGCAGCGCGCCGTTTCCGCCGCACAGCGCGCGATGGGCGACACGCTCGACGGCCCGTGGGCGAAGCTGTCGCCGGTCGAACGCAGCAACCTGCTGTTCGCGTACGCCGCGGCCGTCTCGCAGCATGCGGACGAACTCGCGCAGCTCGAAGCGCGCGACACGGGCAAGGCGCTGAACACCGCCCGTACCGATGCCGCGGTGCTCGCGCGCTACCTCCAGTACTACGCCGGATGCGTCGACAAGCTGCACGGCGACACACTGCCCTACACCGCCGGGTTCACGGTATTGACGGTGCGCGAACCGATCGGCGTGACCGGCCACATCATTCCGTGGAATTACCCGATGCAGATCTACGGTCGCTCGGTCGGCGCGTCGCTCGCCGCCGGCAATGCGTGCGTGGTCAAGCCGGCGGAGGACGCGAGCCTGTCCATTCTGCGGCTGGCGGAAATCGCGGCCGAGGTCGGCTTTCCGGCCGGCACCGTCAACGTCGTCACGGGGCTGGGCGGCGAAGCCGGCGCGGCCCTATCGGCCCATCCCGGCATTCGTCACATCTCGTTTACCGGATCGACGGGAACGGGCGCGCTGGTCGGCCGCGCGGCCGCCGAGCGTCACTGCCCGGCAGTGCTCGAGCTGGGCGGCAAGTCGCCGCAATTGCTGTTCGACGATGCCGATCTCGATCAGGCGCTGCCCGTCATCGTCAACGCGATCGTGCAGAACGCGGGGCAGACCTGCTCGGCCGGCAGCCGCCTGCTCGTCCAGCGCACCGTCTACGAACGCGTGCTCGATCGTCTCGCGCAGCAATTCGAGCGGCTGCGTTCGGGGCCGCCGTCGATGAATCTGGAGATGGGGCCGCTCGTCAATGCAAAGCAGCATGCACGGGTGCGGGCCATCGTCGAGCGCGCGCAGGCCGACGGCATTCGCGTGGCGGCGCGCGGCACCATCGCGGCCGGCGCATCGGGCGCAGGCTACTACCAGGAAGCGGTGCTGTTCCGCGACGTGCCGCCCGACAGCGAGCTCGCGCAGGAAGAGGTATTCGGCCCGGTGCTCGCGGCCATGCCGTTCGACGACGAAGACGCGGCGGTCGCCCTCGCGAACGGCACGCAGTATGGCCTCGTCGCGGGTGTCTGGACCCGCGACGGCGCCCGCGCGCTGCGGCTCGCGCGCAAGCTGCAGGCCGGACAGGTCTTCATCAACAACTACGGCGCGGGCGGCGGCGTGGAACTGCCGTTCGGCGGCGTGAAGGCAAGCGGGTATGGCCGCGAGAAAGGCTTCGAGGCATTGCTCGGCTTTACCGCGCTGAAGACCATCGCGATCCGGCACGATTGATCGCGGCCACGCTGCGACGGCCGTTCGGGCCGTCGCCGGAGAATCGCCATGTCCCGACTGACCATCGTGGGCGCCGGCCGCGTCGGCCAGACGCTCGGCAACCTGATCGTCGCGAACCGTGTCGTCGACGTGGGGCAAATCTACGCTCGTGACATCGCGCGCGCCGCCGTGGCATTCGTCGGCGCCGGCCGACCGGTCGATGATCTTGATCGGGCCGAGCCCGCCGACATCTGGCTGCTGTCCGTACCGGACACCCGGATACGATCCCCCCAAAAGCCATCAGCCCATCGTCTGCGCGAACGACTTCAGATACTTCATGCCCGTGTCGCACATGATCGTCACGATCGTGGCGTCCGGGCCGAGCCGTTCGGCGAGTCGCAATGCGCCGGTTACGTTGGCGCCGGTCGACGTACCGCAGAACAGCCCCTCCTCCGCGGCCAGTCGGAACGCCATGGCTCTTGCGTCCTCCGTCGAGACGCGCTCGAGTTCGTCGGCGATGCCGTCGCGCCAAAGCGGCACGACATAGCCCGCGCCGATCCCGTCGATCTTGTGCGCGCCGGTCGATCCACCCGACAGCACCGCCGATTCGGCCGGCTCGACACCGGCGATCCGGATGCGTGCGTCATGCTCGCGCAAGCGCCGCGAAATCCCGCGCAGCGACGCAGCCGTGCCGACGCTCTGGACGAAACCGTCGAGACGGCCGCCGGTCTGCTCCCAGATTTCGTCGGCCATCTTCGTATAGGCGTCGAGCTGATCGGTGTTTTCCATCTGCGCGGTGATGTATGCGCCCGTCTCGCCGGCAATCCGATGCGCCTCGCGAATCATGTCCTTCGTCAGCTTCCCGGTTTGCTTGCCGTTGTCGCTCGGGACGAGCGTCAGCTCCGCGCCAAGCAGGCGCATGTGATCGAGCTTCTCCTTCGAGAACGCATCCGACGAGACCAGATGCAGCGGATGCCGCTTGACGGCGCACACCAGCGCGAGCGACACGCCCGTGCTGCCACCGGTGTACTCGACCACCGCGCCGCCGGGCTTCAGACGCCCATCGCGCTCGGGCGCTTCGATCATCGCGAGCGCGATCCGGTCTTTCATGCTGCCGGTCGGATTCTGACTTTCGAGCTTGACGAACAGACGCGCGCCGTTCTTCGGGACAACGTGTCGTAACGGGACGAGCGACGTGTTGCCGATCGTGTCGAGGATGCTGCCGGGAGTCGATTTCATGTGGACCTCTGAAGTGAGCGAACGGGCAAGACCCGGCGGGTAGCCGTCAGGTCGCATGACCGAGCAGCGCGACAGCGAACGTGAGCGTTGCCGCGAAGCCGGTCAGGAAAGCGATCGTGCGAACAACCGGAATGCCAGCGGCGTAGACGACGTAGTGAACCAGCCGCGCCCCGAGATAGAGCCTGGCCGAGAACACCGTCGCCGGGCTGCTCGCACCCGTCATTGCGCACATCAATACGAGCGGGGCGAACACGGCAAGATTCTCGATCGCGTTCGCATGCGCACGCCGTGCGCGCTCCGCCCACGGTGGATCGGGCGGATGGGACGGATCGGGATTGCTCAAGGCCGCCATCAGGCCGCGTGTCATGATTCTGGCCAGCATGTAAGGAATCCACATCAGCAGCGTCGCGATCGCGGTCAGCGTCAGCAGGTGAAGTTCTGGCGAAAATGTCATCGGATTGGCCTCTGTCGGACTGAGCCGCAGGCGGGATCTGCGGATGCCGGAAATGCTTCGCAGTCTAGACTCGGGACGAGGCCGCTCGCCATAGTCATAAATGACATTAATAGCGACATTCACGACAGCCATTCGACATGAAAGCCACTATCCGTCCGACCGGAAAATCCGATGCATGGGCGGGGTAGCGCAAGCGCGCCACGCGCCGCCCGCTGCATTCAATCAGACCGTACGCGACACGAGCTCGCCCAGAACCGTGTCCAGTGCGACATGGCCGTGCAGGATTTCTTCAGGATCACTTTCGAAATCGATCCAGCCTTCGTTGAAGCCGTCCAGCATGCGCATGCGGGGGAGCGGATGCTTCATGCCCTGCGCGCGAAACAGCGCTTCCCACGTTCGTCTGTCGACGGCTTCCGCGCGCACGTCCCGGCCCAACACGCGAGCGAAGGCCAGCGCGAGATCGTTGGGGCTCACCCGGCACGGGCCTTCGAGCTCGACGACACGCACACCGTGCCACGTCTGCTGGAGCAGTTGCGCCGCCACGCGGCCGACGTCCGCGGTGGCGACCATCGGCACAGGCTTGTCGAGCGGCTGCAGGTAACTGGCGACGACGCCCTCGTCGCGCGCGGACGCGACATCCCACGCGGCGTTCTCCATGAACCAGCCGGGCCGCAGGAACGTCACCGGCATCGGCATCTCGCGCAGCGCCTGCTCCATCAGCGCGAGTTGCGTGAGCAGATTGGGCTCGTCGGCCTGCGCGCCGATCGTCGACAGGCACACGACCCTGTCGGGGCGCGCCTTCAGCAGCGCGGCGGACACGGCCTCGATCACTTTCCGCGCTTCGGGAAACCCCGGCGCCGGATCGAACACCGGCGGCAGCAGGATGAAAACGCCCGTCGCGCCGGCGAATGCGTCGGCGAGCAACGCCGGGGCTTCCATGAAAGCCGTTGCGATCTCGCACCCGCGCGCCGCCCATGCCGCTGCCCGCGTCGCGTCGCGCACGACCGCGCGCACGGGCCGACCCGAGGCCAGCAGTTCACGGGCCAGTGCGCCGCCGACCTTGCCGGTAATTCCTGTGATTGCATACATTGCTCGTTCTCCATGTGTGAATACGTGGGTCGCATTCTGGACAAACGCCGACCAAAACAAAACGACATGGATGGCATCAGATAAGTGACAACGCGTCATCAATTCGGCATGATCGACACGGACGCCCGGCGTGGCTACGCTGTGCGGCGTCGGCGTGTCGGCCTTCAGTGGGTCGTGCGCGATCCGCCACCCGTATTCAGTCGAACCACCATGAGATCCAGTAGCGAGAAGCTGTCAGGCAGCATCAGCGTGTTCGCCGCCGTCGTCGATGCCGGGACGTTTTCGGCTGCCGCCGACGTCATCGGCATGACGCCGCCGGGCGTCAGTCGAGCGATCGCGCGGCTGGAAAAAAGGCTGAACATCCGGCTGTTCAACCGAACGACGCGGTCGGTGTCGCTGACCGAAGAGGGCCGCCGCTTTTACGAGCAGGTCATGCCCCATCTCGCCGGGCTGGAGGAAGCCGCCGCGGCGGCCGCGGGCGGCGCCTCCGCGGTGCGCGGCAAGCTGCGAATCAATCTGGATCCGGTCGTCTACCGCGCCATTCTCGGGCCACGGCTCGATGCGTTCATGGACGCGCATCCCGAACTCGAAATCGAGCTCATCGCGCGAGACAGCCTGGGCGACCTCGTGATGGACGGCTTCGACCTCGCCGTGCGCTTCGGCGAACCGCGGGCATCCAGCCTGATCGCGAGAAAGCTGCTCGATACCGGCGTCGTGACGGTCGCGGCGCCCTCGTACATCGCGCGCCGGGGACGGCCGGCCAAACCCGAGGACCTCGAAGACCGGCACCACCGCTGCCTGGAATTTCGCAATCCGGAGACCGGCAAGCCGTTCGCGTGGGAATTCCATCGCAAGCGCAAACGCATCGTGGTCGACACTCGCGGACGCCTCACGGTCAACGATCCGGGCGCGCTGCTCAACGCGTGCCTCGCCGGCTCCGGCATTGCGCAGATGCTGCTGCTCGGTGCCGAGCCGCTGATCGCCGACGGCCGGTTGATCAACCTCTTTCCCGAATGGGCCGACGAGCGGTATCCGCTATACGCGTATTACCCGTCCCGGCATCACGTGCCGGCCAAGACCCGCGCATTCCTGGATTTCATCAGAATTTGCTCCGAGAAACCCCGCCATTGATGCCGGGAAGGAAAGGAGTGCTGTTGACAGACAGCTTCTTCCACGGGTTAGGATCACCTGCATGATCCTCGTCTACCGCTACCGCGTGAAGTCGCTCAACGGACTGCTTAACAAGCAGAGCCGCGCGGTGAACTACGTCTGGAACTTCTGCAACGACACGCAGAAGCACGCGCTCAAGTGGAGCAAGAAATGGCCGACCGGATTCAACCTGAACGTGCTGGCGACCGGCAGCAGCAAGGAACTCGGTATTCACTCCGGCACGGTCAACGCGACGTGCGAGCAATATGCGAAGTCGCGCAGTCAGCGCCGTCGGCCCTACCTGCGCTATCGCGGCAGGAAATCGTTGGGCTGGGTGCCGCTGAAGGGGCGTGACCTGAAGCGCGAGGGTGACGCGTTCCGTTTCGCCGGCAACACGTTTCGGGTGTTCAACAGTCGACCGCTTCCCGAAGGCAAGATCAAGGACGGCACCAACTTTGCGCAGGATGCACGCGGCAACTGGTTTCTCAACATCGTGATCGAGATGCCCGATGTGCAGGCCCGCCCGATCCGTTCCGGCGTCGGTATTGATCTCGGCCTGAAAGACTTCGCCACACTTTCGACCGGCGAGAAGCTGCCCAATGACCAGTTCGGTCGACGAGCGGCGGAAAAGCTGGCGAAAGCGCAACGGGCGCGAAAGCACAAGCGGCATATCGCGAAGCTGCACGCCAAGGTCGCGAATGCGCGTGCCGATTTCCAACACAAGCTCGCGCTCGATCTGGTGCGGCGCTTCGATTACATCGCGGTCGGCAACGTGTCGGCTGTCAAACTCGCCAGAACCAGGATGGCGAAGAGCGTCTACGACGCGTCCTGGTCGTCCTTCCGAAACAAACTCCGTTACAAAGCGGTCGCGCACGGGGCCACGTTCGAGGAAGTGGACGAAAGCGGTTCCACCCAGTCCTGTTCGTCGTGCGGGTCGAAAGACAGCGCGACGCGGCCGAAAGGTATCGCGGGACTGCGAGTAAGAGAATGGGCCTGCAGTGACTGTGGTGCCGAGCATGATCGTGATATCAACGCTGCGCTGAACATTCTCCGATGCGGACGTGCATCGCCAGGTGTGGGAATCCGCCGCCTTTAGGCGGTGGAGGACGTCAAGGTCGAACTGACGGGTATTCACGGGGGCGTCGGCGCACGCTAGTGGTGTTCGCTACCGATTGTCGGCACGCAACTCCCGCACCCCACGGCCGAGCCTGCGGCGCAACAAGGCCCGCAACGTCGCCGAATCCGCGTAACCCACTTCGCTTGCGATCGTCTCCAGGTCGTAACCCATCGACACGAGGTTCTGCGCCCGTTCGATTCGGAGATCCTGGAAGAACGCCAAGGGCGACTTCCCGAGTACCGCCTCGGTACGGCGCTGCAACGTGCGTGGTCCCACGGCCAATGCAGCCGCCGCTGTCTGAAGCGAGAAACCGAGGGAAAGATGCTCGCGGGCCCAGCGCTCGAATCGCGCGATCAATGGATCGGCGTGTGCAAGGTAATCCGGAATGATGTATTCGGCCTGCGACGAACGCTTGTCGATCAGCATGAAGCGGGCCACGAGCGTGGCCAGTTCGGGACTGGCCTGACGTAGCAACCACAGCGCCAGGTCGAGATGGCCCATGGCCGATCCTGCCGTGACCACGCGATCCGCGGCGACGACCATGCGCGAATCGTTCAGATCGACTGCCGGATAACGTTGACGGAAGAAAGGCGACAGCGACCAGGTGGTCGTCGCCTCGCGATGATCCAGCAGCCCGGCTTCGGCCAGCAAGAACGTACCGATACAAGCGGCGGCGACGCCGACGCCGTCGGCATGCCACGCACGAAGGTGCGCCATCGCATCGCACACGTCCCGACGCTGCAGCGTCTCGATCAGGCGCTCCGGCTCCCTGATACCGGGCGCGGGCACGGCCACCCAGTCCGGGCGACGCACGCTGCTGGCCGGTTCCACCAGCATCGACAGTCCATGCGCAGTGCGAACGCGTTTGCGCACGCCCGCCACCGTCACGTCGAAGGGCGGCGCGGCGAAGCCTTGGGCAGCAGCTAGTTCGTTGGCCATCGCGAAGGTATCCAGCAGTACCGTCAGCCCGGTGTCGAACAGACCCTCGAGGGCCAGGATCGTCAATCTCATGTCGTAAACATCTCTATTAATGTCATTTACGACTATAGCCCGGTTTCGGGGCAAAGCCTAGACTGCGTGGCAACGTGGTGAAGACATCAGCTGCCTCGGTTTTCAATGACATCACACGTTTCATCTCGACCGCATCGGAGCCGCACGTACGGATGCGGTTGCGGTCCTCTAACCTCATTGGCTGGGAAACACTCAACATGTCCAGAACCATTCTGATCACCGGCGCCAGCAGCGGCTTCGGCCGCGACACCGCGGAAACACTCTCACGTGCCGGGCACCGGGTATTCGCGTCGATGCGTGACGTCGCCGGCCGCAACCGGCCGCATGCCGATGCGCTGCGGGCGAGCGGCGTGCAGGTCGTCGAACTCGATGTGACGGACGATGCGTCCGTCGAGCGCGGCGTCGCCTCCGTGCTGGAACATGCCGGGCGTCTCGATGTCCTGATCAATAACGCTGGTATCGGGTCGGCCGGCGTTTCCGAGGCGTTCACGACGAAGCAGGTACAGGCACTCTTCGACGTGAATGTATTCGGCATCCAGCGCATGTCGAGAGCGGTATTGCCGACCTTCAGAAAGCAGGGCGAAGGCCTGATCGTGAACGTCGGCTCGATACTCGGCCGCGTGACGTTTCCGTTCTTCGGTCTCTATGGCGCATCGAAGTTCGCGATCGAAGCGTTGACCGACAGCTACCGCTACGAATTGTCGACGTTGGGCATCGACGTCGTTCTCGTTCAACCGAGCAACTATCCGACGAATATCTTCGGCAGCGCGCAGCGGCCCGCCGACGCCGCGCGCGTGCCCGGCTACGGTGAAGCCGGTGCGATTCCGGACAAGATGGTCGAGACGTTGATGACGTTGTTCGCGAGCGACCACGCGCCGGACCCGCACGACGTCGCCGAAGCCATCGCTCAACTCGTCGAGCAAGCACCGGGCACGCGCCCCGCGCGTTGGGTCGTGGGTCAGTCATTCGGCGCCGACGCCCTCAACGCTCAAGCAGCAGCGATTCAGGCGCAGACACTGGAGAGTCTCGGGCTCGCGCACCTCGCCGGGCCGCAAGGACAATCCGCGGCGGCGTGAAGATACGTTCGCGGCAGAAAACGTCCGTCGACGCGATGGTCCACCGACTACGCGTCGGACAACGATGACGGTGAACCGCACATCCGCGAACGCTCGCTGAGCAGCGTATCGCGGTCTCTCCCATACGACGCCCTATGCGCCGACCATGCCGACCGTCACACCCGTGGTCAATCGCGTTTCAGTGTCGACCTCAGAAACTGTCCCGCCACGAAGATGTCGCGCTCCACTGCGCGTCGCGCCGCGGCGGCATCCCGCCTGTCCAGCGCATCCATCAGGTCTTCGTGGGCGTCGTTCAACACGGCGGAGGCTTCGGACGTGTCGAAGAGGCGGTTCGAGATCGGGCCGGCCTTCAGCCACAGCGTATCGATCAGCTCGAACAGCAACGGCGAGCCGGCCGCCTTGTAGAGCAGGACATGGAAGTCTTCGTTGGCGGCGAGGTAATCGGTGGCTTGGTCGGCCTTCAACGAAACCGCGGGCTGCTTCAGCGTTGGTTTGTCTCCCGCGGACTTCCTGGCGCGAGCCGGCTGATCCGCAGGGTGTTTCAACGCCTTCGCCATGCGCTGGCAAAGCTTGCGCAGCGTGGCGAGTTCGGCCGGCTCCAGCCTCAGGCAGCCGCGCTCGGCGGCCTCGCCTTCGAGCAGCATGCGCATTTGCAGCAGGTCGTCGAACTCGGGCACCGTCAGCCTGGGGACGATCGTTCCGGCGTTGGGCACGTTCACCAGCGCACCTTCGGCAGCCAGACGCTGCAGCGCGGCGCGCACCGGCATCTGCCCCACCCCCATCTCGGCTGCCACGTTGCGGATCTTCAAGCGCTCGCCGGGAAGGAAGCGGCCTACGGTGACCCATTGCCGCAACGTGGCGTAGATCGTGTCTTGCTGAGTGGTGGTGGGTTCGATGTCGTGACTCATGAATCGGCAGCGGCGGTGAGCGAAGCCAGCACGGTGTCGAATGCGGCGAGCAGGCGCTGCACGTGCATCCGGGTCGTGTCAGGGCAGACGAGCATCATATTGTGAAAAGGCGTGATGAGTACGCCGCGGTTCAGCAACGCCAGATGCAGCGCGTGCTCCAGCTCGGCATCCATCACCGCCTCGGCCTGGCTGCCGTTGCGCGGCGGCTGCGGGCAGAACTGGAACTCCACCCGGGCGCCCACCTGGGTGACGCACCAGGGCAGGCCGTGGCGGGCGATGATCGTGCGCAGCCCGGCGGCCAGTTGCTCGGCCAGCGCGTGCATCGGGGCGAAGACCTCGGGCGTCATCAGATGCGTGAGCGTGGCGCGCATCGCCGCCATGGCCAGCAGGTTGGCGGTCAGCGTGGTGCCGATGCCCGAGTGGCCCGGCGGTGCCGTGCGCTTGGCGGCCTCGGCGCGCTCGGCCAGTGCGGCGCTGAAACCATAGGCTGCGCACGGCATGCCGCCGCCCAGTGCCTTGCCCACCACCACGGCATCGGGCTGCAGGCCGTGAGCGCACGCATAGCCGCCGGGGCCGCTGCTGAGCGTGTGGGTCTCGTCCAGTACCAGCAGGCTGCCGTGGCGGCGGATGAGGTCTTGCGCCTGCGCCCAGTAGCCCGGTTCGGGCAGCACCATGCCGATGTTGGTCATCACTGGCTCGGCCAGGACGCAGGCCACGTCGCCCGGGGCCAACGCGGCTTCCAGCGCGGCCAGGTCGTTGAATTCCACCACGCGCGTGGTGATGGTGAGATCGTGCACCTGGCCCAGCAGGCTGGCGCGTTGCGTGGGTTGGCCGTCCACCAGGTCGACGAAGACGTCATCGACCGTGCCGTGGTAGCAGCCGTTGAACACCAGCAAGGTACGCCGCCCGGTGGCGGCACGTACCCAGCGCAGCAAGAAACGGTTGGCGTCGCTGGCCGTCATCGCGAACTGCCATTTCGGCAGACCGAAATGCCGAGCCAGCAATTCACCCACGACGGATGCGTCCTCGTTGGGCAGCATGGTGGTGAGGCCCTGCCGTGCCTGGGTCGCCAGTGCCTCGGTCACGACGGCGGGCGAATGGCCGAACATGGCGCCCGTGTCACCCAGGCAGAAGTCGGCCAGCGTGTGACCGTCCACATCGGTGAGTTGTGCCCCCTGGGCCTGGGCCACGTGCAGCGCGAAAGGCGTCGACCAGTCGTTCATCCAGTGCAGCGGCACGCCGAACATCAGCTGCGGCGCGGCGCGTGCGGACATCACCTGCGACTTCGGGTTGCGTTGCGCGTACTCGGCGCGCTCATGGGCGAGCAAGGCCTGTACGCGTTCGTGCTCGATGCCGGTATGTGGAAGCGTGTGGTTCATGACGGACTCCTCAAACCAGCAGTAACAGGTGCTCTCGTTCCCACGAACTGATCACCCGGTTGTAGGTGGAAAATTCCAGTTCCTTCACCGCGCAGAACGCGTCGACGAAGGTTTCGCCCAGTACCTCCTTCATCGCATCGCAGGCACGCATGGCCTCGATGGCGTTTTCGAGATGGCGCGGCAGTTCGTGGGCGACGTTCCACGCGCTGCCTTCGGTGGGCTCGCTGGGGTGCAGCCGGTCGCGCATGCCGATGTAGCCGCAGGCCAGCGTGGCGGCCATGGCCAGATAGGGATTGGCGTCGACGCCGGGCACGCGGTTTTCAACCCGGCGGGCGCCGGGGCCGGACTTGGGGACGCGGATACCGCAAGTGCGGTTGTCCTGGCCCCAGCGCACGTTGATGGGTGCCGACATGTAGGGCGCCAGCCGCCGGTATGAATTGACGTAGGGCGCCAGCATCGGCATCACCTGCGGGATGTAGGTTTGCAGTCCGCCGATGAAGTGGTGGAAGTGTTCGCTGGCGGTGCCGTCGGTATTGCTGAAGATGTTGCGGCCTTCGCCGTCGTTGATGCTCTGATGAATGTGCATCGCGCTGCCGGGTTCGCCCTCCATGGGTTTGGCCATGAAAGTGGCAAATACGCCGTGACGCAGCGCCGTCTCGCGCACCGTGCGCTTGAACAGGAAAACGCGGTCGGCCAGGTCGAGCGGTTCGCCGTGGCTGAAGTTGATCTCCATCTGCCCCGGGCCGGCCTCGTGGATAAGCGTTTCCACGCCTAGCTGGTGCTGGTCGCAGAAGGCGGACAGTTCCATGAAGAAGGGATCGAAATCGTTCACCGCGTCGATGGAGTAGCTCTGCCGCCCCACCTCGGGCTTTCCGGTGCGCCCCAGCGGCGGCTGCAGCGGCTCGTGCGGGTTCTGATTGCGCGCCACCAGGTAGAACTCCATCTCGGGTGCCACGACGGGCTGCCAGCCGCGTGCTTCGTACAGCGCCAGCACGCGGCGTAGTACGGCGCGGGGCGACAGTTGCACCGGCTGGCCGTCCCATTCCAGGCAGTCGTGGATGACCACGGCCACCGGTTCGGCTGCCCAGGGCACGATGCGCACGGTGGCGGCGTCGGGCTTGCAGACCATGTCGGGGTCGGTGTCGCCGACGAAGGGGCTGTTGTCGGGCTGTTGCCCGTTCACGGTGTTGAGCAGCACGCTCTTGGGGATGCGCATCTCGCCCGACGCCGTGAACAGATCGCGCGGCAGGATCTTGCCGCGCGCGATGCCCGTCATGTCGGGGATGACACACTCCACCTCGCGGATGCGGTGCCGGGTCAGGAAGTCGCTCAAAGCGTCGTTCATCGCATGTCACTCATGATGTGATCACAACATTGTGTGTTTATCGATGATATCTCGAAAATAATCATGTTTGTGATCACAAATTCATCCCAATGAACTACAGGACAACTCGCGACAGCGCGAACACCTCCGGTCGCAGGTCCATGAGCATCCCTTGGGTACGGTTGTGCTGACCGACCCTCTCCAGCCGTTTTCAGCGTCGAATAGCAAATGGCCGGTCTGAATGCAGAGCCGGCCATTGCTTTTTATCGGCCATTGATTGCCAAGGCCGAGGTCCGGAAAGGGACCTACCGTCGGATTTCCGAGTGGAGCAGTCGTTTGGCCGTCAGTTTCGGAGATGGAACTGCCGGCTGCTTCCGGCCGGCAACCGCCAGTCGATCCCCCCGCCGCTTCGCCGCCGAGCACGGTCGGCGGCACCGCGACGACACACACCGACGCGCTCGTGCCGGCACTGAAGGCGATCGACGCGACCGCATGTCCCCCGTCGCGCCGATCACCCCCGCTCAGATCTGCTGCTGGCCGCCATCGACGAACAATTCGATGCCGTTCACGAAGCTCGCGTCGTCCGACGCCAGGAACAGCGCCGCGCCCGCAATCTCGCCCGGCTCGCCGAGGCGCCCCATCGGAATCTGCGCCGCCAGATAATCGGCAAGCCCCTGCCGCTGACCCGCATCGTCGCCGGCGAGATCGAGCAGGCCGGGCGTGCGGGTCGCGCCCGGGCTGATCGTGTTCACGCGGATGCGTCGGTCCTTGAGGTCGAGAATCCAGCTACGCGCAAACGCACGCACCGCCGCCTTCGAAGCCGAATACACGCTGAACGCAGCGGTGCCCGCGCTACCCGCCGTCGAGCCGGTCAGGATCACCGATGCGCCATCGGCCAGCAGCGGCAGCGCCTTCTGCACGGTGAACAGCACGCCCTTCACGTTGCGGTCGAAGGTGTCGTCGTAGTGCGCTTCGGTGATGCTGCCCAGCGGCAGCATCGAACCGCCGCCGGCGTTCACGAACAGCACGTCCAGGCGCCCCTGTTCTTCCTTGATTTGCGCATACAGCGCGTCGAGCTCATCGAGCTTCGTGGAATCGGAACGCACGCCGGTGGCCGTGCCGCCGGCTTCACGGATACCCGCCACGGCGGCATCGAGTTCGGCCTGACGGCGGCCCGTGAGATAGACGTGCGCCCCTTCAGCGGCGAAGCGTTGGGCGGTGGCCAGGCCGATGCCGCTGGTGGCGCCGGTGACGAGTGCGATCTTGTTGTCGAGCTTGCGTGCCATGGTATTGCTCCTTTCGTTTGATCAGTGGGTGTTTCGGTTGGGTGTTACGTGCTGCGATGTGAGGAGAATATCGACGGCTCGATCTTTTCGAAATAGAATCAATCGAAATCCAACGTTGCATAAATGAAAAGATGAGGGGAAATGGCGCACCTGCCTGATTTCGAAGGGTTGGCGATGTTCGCGAAGGTGGCCGAGCACGGGTCGTTTGCCGCTGCGGCGCGCTCGACCGGCGTGTCGGTCGCCACCGTCTCCCGCGGGGTGGCACGTCTGGAGGACCGGCTCGGCGCGCGGCTGTTCAATCGCACGTCGCGGCAGCTCTCGCTGACCGAGTTCGGCCGGACGATCAGCGAGAAGGCCGGCGAGATCTACCGTCAGGCCGAGGAAGCGGAAAGCTCGGCGCGCGAGATGTCGGTGCAGCCGCGCGGGCTGGTGCGTCTGGCCGTGCCGATGTCGTTCGGGCTGCGCTGGGTCGCGCCGCTACTGCCGGGCTTTTTTCGCGCGTATCCGGAGGTGTCGATCGACCTGCATTTATCGGATGCGTCGGTCGATCTGATTGCCGATGGGTTCGACGCGGCGCTGCGTATCGCCGCGCTGCCGGATTCGTCGCTGGTCGCGCGTCGGCTGTGTGCGGTCACGCAATTCGTGGTGGCGGCGCCGGAATATCTGAGGCGCGAAGGGCGCCCCACGCATCCGCTCGAATTGGCGGATCGCCCTTGCCTCCCGTACGCGTATCGCGCGCGGAGTGCCGTATGGCGCTTCACGAACGACGCAGGCGATGAGGAGTCGGTGATGCCGACGGGCCCGCTACGCGTCACCAACGCCGATGCGCTGTTGCCGACGCTGCTCGATGGGCTTGCGATCGCCGAACTGCCGGAGTTCATCGCGGGCGAATATCTGGCTGATGGCCGTCTCGAAGCCATTCTCCCCGACTGGTCGCTGACGACGGGCGGGCTTTATTTCGTTACGCCGTCGGCGCGGGCGCGACCCGCGAAGGTGACGGCGTTGTCCGACTACTTCGCCGAACATCTGGGCAATCCCGTCTGGCGATGGCCAAAATGATGTTTCGGTGAGCGGTCGAATCAAGCACTCTCGTGCCCTATGACGACGCTGCCCCCCCGGATGCCCTTGCCTCTCTCCATCAGACCGCGACCGCCCGATAAACGATCGCCGCCACTCCCGAACGCGGCCGCACGTTACGTCGACTTCCCTCTTCGCACCCTGTGCGAAGGACACTGGCCAAGGAGTTCGACCAGCCGCGTCTCGCATCCGGAAAACGCGTATCCGCGCCGCTGCGAGACCATGAACGTGAGGGGCCGCATGTGCCACGCGCGCCGCTGGAGCTCGACGAGCGTGCCCTTCGCGAGGTCCGCGTCGACCATATGGCGCGGCATGCGCCCCCAGCACAGGCTCCCCCTGAGCAGGTCGTGCTTCGCGCCGAGATCGTCCACCCACCACTGGCGCTCACTGGCGACCCCTTGCTGGGTCTTTTCCGCATCGGGCTGATTGTCGGTGACGACGAGCTGGATGTGCCGGCCCACATACGGTCACCATTTGCGAGTCGAATGGACGGTTGCCGTTCCCAGCCGGGCGGCGACCTATCCTGTCGGCGAGACGGCTGGATCGATCTCGCGATCGGTCAGCCCGAATCTCGCCATGCGCGCGCGATGGTCCGGCGAGCCGACATACGCGCGCAGTTGCCGATTGAACGCCGTCAGGAGATCCCGGTTTTCCCGGTTGAATGAAAACGCGCCCAGCGGAGGCGTCCGCTGGCTGCCGTCGCCATCCGGCTCGTGCGCGACGGCCTCGATCATCGCGCTGCCTATGCGGCCCGCCACGATGCGATTCCCCAAAGCGGTGCTCGCATAGGCGTCGATCACGCCGGAGAGCACGGCCGCGATCGCGTCGGCTTGCTGTTCGAAGACGACGATTTGCCGCCGGCTCACGCCTGCCGCCATCGCGGAATCATGCTGTACCTGTCCGGCGATGATGCCGAGGCGCGCATCGGGACGTTCGGCGATCGACGCATAACGCCTGAGCGCCTTCGGGTTGCCGGGCCGCACCAGGAAACCGTCCTCGATTCCCCACACCGGCACGCTGAACGCAACGGTATGGGCCCGCTGCGGTGTCACGAAGAGCGGCACGTTCATGTCCCAGTGCCCCGATGCGACGCCGGGCAGCAATTCGCTGAACGTCGTCGGGCAATACTCGACGCGGGTGACGCCTATCTGCCGGAGGATCGTCGCCGCGAGCTCGAGATCGGCACCTCTCGCGGTGCCATCCGCTTCGGTCCATCCAAACGGAGGTTCCTCGATGTACGCAATGGTTACCTTCATCGCTTTCTCTCGCAAGCCGAAGAATCGATCAGGAATGCATCAGCTTACCGTGGGAAGTCGAGGTCCACTACGAATGGACAAAATTAATCCGGGTGTAATCAAGTTGACGACATTATTTTGGTGCGGCTGTCAGTGAAGTCGTCAACTCGAGCAGCAGGGTCCGGTACGACATGGATCGCGGCGTGACGGAATGAATCGGCTCCACGCTATTCGACGCTATTCGACGTTATCAGCCACGTCCGTCATCCGGATCATGTGCGGCTTGATGCCGTCGTCCTCGGCAGTCGCGGCCTCCTTCGGGTGAATCAGCGCTTCGAGACGCGCCTTCGTCGCGACGAACTCCGGCGTATTGACCTGCGAATAATCGCGCGGCCGCGGCACCGGCACCTCGATCAGCTCCTGCACCCCGCCCGGGTTCGCCTTCAGCACCAGAATCCGGTCGGCCAGAAAGATCGCCTCGTCGAGGTCGTGCGTGATGAACAGGATCGTCACGTCGATGTTGCGCCAGATGTCGAGCAGATGCGTCTGCATCCTGGCCCGCGTCTGGGCGTCCAGCGCGCCGAACGGTTCGTCCATCAGCAGGATGCGCGGACGGTTCGCGAGCGCGCGGGCAATCGCCACGCGCTGCTTCATGCCGCCCGACAGCTGGTGCGGATACACGTCGGCGAAACGCGTCAGCCCGACGAGATCGAGCCACTGCAGCGCCTCACGCTCGGCCACGCCGCTGCTGCTGCCGTTCATGCGCAGGCCGAACATCACGTTCTTCTTCACCGTGAGCCACGGAAACAGCGTATAGCCCTGGAACACCATTCCGCGATCGGCGCCCGGCCCGTCGACCGGCTTGCCGTCCAGCAGCACGTCGCCGCTCGTCTGCGCGTCGAGCCCGGCGAGAATCCGGATCAACGTCGACTTGCCGCAGCCGGACGGGCCGATCACGCACACGAACTCGCGCCGGTGCGTGCGGAAACTGATGTCGTCGAGCGCGACGCACTCGCCCTGCGGCGTCGTGAAACGCTTGCCGACGTGTCGCACGTCGAGTATCACGTCGCGGGCCTTCAGCCGCGCGAAGCGCTCGCGCACCGCGTCGGATTGAATCAGGTAATCGGGAACGGCTTGCGGGTTCTGCATGATGCCCTCTGCGGAAATCGGTCGATGGGGACGTGCGGGCGGCGCTCACGCTTTCAGCGTGCGGTCCCACGGAAAGAGCCGGCGGCCGAGCAGCCCGAGCACGATGTCGGTGCCGAGGCCGATGATCCCGATCATCAGGATCGCCGCATATACGTTGTCGAAATGCTGATAGCGCGCCTGCTGGCTGATGTACCACGTGATGCCCGAGCTCGTGCCGACCAGCTCGGCGACGATCAGGTAAGTCCACGCCCAGCCGAGCAGGATGCGCTGATCGCGATACAGGTCCGGCAGCACGCCCGGAATCACGACGTGCGTGAGCAGCTTCAGCTTCTTCGTGCCGAGCGTCATCGCGGCCTCGAACAGCCCGTATTCGAGCTTGCGCGTGGTGTTCGCGATGATCAGCACCTGCTGGAACAGCGTACCGATCACGATGATCGCGATCTTCGGCGCGTCATAGATGCCGAGAATCGCGACCATCAGCGCGCCGAACGCCGGCGCCGGCAGGTAGCGGAAGAACTCCAGGAACGGCTCCTGCAGCCGCGCGAGCGCACTGAAGGTGCCGCAGACGATGCCGAGCGGCACGCCGATCGCGGACGAAATCACGAAGCCCCAGAAGATGATGCGGATGCTGTGCCACAGGCTTTCGTGCAGCCACACGCCATCGCGCGACGCGGGCGGTGTCGTGAACGCCGTGTAGAACGCGCGCAAGACCTGGTGCGGCGCCGGCAGGTAGACCGGATTCGCGCGCTCGCCCTCGGGCACCGCCGCGTGCGTCGCACGCGCATGCGCGAGCTCGTCGTCGAACACGTCGCGGTCGATCTGCATCCCGGTCTGGAAATAGTCGACGCTGCCCGGGTTCGTGATGCGCATCTGCGGATGCCAGACGAACGGCACATAACTGATCAGGCACCAGACGGCGAACGGCAGCAGGAAGGACGCCAGCGCGAGCGTCCATTTGCCGCGCGTCGTCAGCTCGCGGCGCACGGCGAGCCAGCCGGTCGTGTTGCGGGTCGTTGTCATCGGAATCTCCGTATCGTTTCAGGTGCCGGTCGCGCGATGCCGCGGCATCGCGCGACCGTGCGTTCATTGCAATGCGCCGCTGGCGGCCTGCGCGCGGTAAGCGCGCCAGCCGCCGAAGCGCGTGATGTCCTGCGCATCGTCGAGCGCCACGCTTTCGCACAGGAAGCCCTGCACGCGCGCACCGTCGGCGAGGGTCAGCGTGCCGATGCCGAGCGGCGCCGCGATACCGGCGACGAAGCTGCCGTACGCGTCGACCGGCATCTCCCAGACCTCGACCGCGATCGGCGCGCCATCGTTCGGCACACGCACGAGCCCCGGTTTGGCGACACCGCCGCTTGCTTCCGCGGACAGCGCGTAGAGGCGATAGGCCGGCGCGGTGGTGGTCGCGGTGACGAATCGCGCGCCGCGCTGCGTGAGCTGCCCGTTCAACGGTTCGCCGCGCAGATGCGCGCCGACGACGGCCACGCGCACGACCCCCGCGGCGGCGGCACGCGCCGACATCGCGGCCGCGGGCGGCCGAACGTCGTCGACGGCGGCGGCGCCATCGCCCCACGCCTGTGCGAGATCCAGCAGCCGCGCATCGTCGTGCGCACGCCCGACGAACGTGATCCCGAACGGCAAGCCCGCATGCGGCCCGGTCGAGCACGTGCCCGCCGGCACCGCGATCGCTGACAGGTCGAGCAGGTTCACGAAGTTCGTGTAGTAGCCGAAGCGCGAATTGATCGCGATCGGATCGGCTTCGAGCGCATCGACGGTCGCGGTCGTCGCCGAGGTCGGCATCACGATCGCGTCGAGGCCGTCCCACGCGCGGGCCGCGTCGACGCGCAGCGCCGCCAGCCGGTCGAAGGCGGCGAACGCGTCGGCGGCGCTGAAGCGCGACGCCCCCCCGACGATTTCGCGGATCACCGGATGCAGCGCATCGGGCTCGCGCGCGGCGAATGCGCCGATCGCGGCCAGCCGCTCGGCGACCCACGGGCCGTCGTACAGCAGCCGCGCGGCGGCCAGGAACGGTTCGAAGTCGATCTCGACGACCTGCGCGCCGGTCGCGCGCAGCCGTTCGAGCGCCGCGCCCCAGGCCGCGCGATACGATGCGTCGCCGAAGAATTCGAGCTGATCGGCACGCGGCGTGCCGAAGCGCAATTGCGCGAGCGGGCGTGCCGGCTGCACACGCAATCCGTCCGCACCCAACAGCGGCTGCCAGGCCCGCCCGTACGGATCGCCGTCCATCACGCCGTGCGCGGCGGCGAACACGGTGCGCGCGTCGTCCGCCGAACGCGCGAACACCGACACGCAATCGAGCGACCGGCAGGCCGGCACCACGCCGAGCGTGCTGAGCACGCCGCGTGTCGGCTTGAGCCCGACGAGCCCGTGGAATGCGGCCGGCACGCGCCCGGAGCCGGCCGTATCGGTGCCGAGCGAGAACGTCGCGACGCCGAGCGCGACGGCCACCGCCGACCCGGAACTCGAGCCACCCGACGCATAGCGCGAGTCGAGCGCATTGCGGCACGCACCGTAAGGCGAGCGCTGCCCCGAGAGCCCGGTCGCGAACTGGTCGAGATTGGTCTTGCCGACGGGAATCGCGCCGGCCGCGATCAACCGCTCGATCACCGGCGCGCTGCGTGCCGGCGTGTATGCGTAGGCGGGGCAGCCTGCCGTCGTCGGGATGCCGGCGAGGTCGATGTTGTCCTTGATCGCGAACGGCACGCCGTACAGCGGCAACGACGCGATGTCGCGTCCGGCCAGCGCGTCGGCATACGACATCATCTCGTCGCGCGTCAGCGGCCTGATCCACGCATGGTGCGGGTCGCCCGCGTCGAAATGCGCGGCGATCGCGTCGACGAGCGCATGCGGCGTCAGGTCGCCCGCCGCATAGCGGGCACGCAGCGCGGCAATCGAGCGCAGCCCGGGCAGAACCGGGCGGTCCGTCGTGCTCATGCGACCTCCTCGGCGGCGCCCGCCTTCATCACCATCAGCCGCTGGCCGGCCACCACCGCCGCGCCTGGCGCGCAATCGATCGTCTCGATCGTGCCGTCTTCCGTTGCCGTCACCGCCACCTCCATCTTCATCGATTCGACGATCGCGACGACCTGCCCTTCGGTCACGCGCTCGCCGGCGTCCACCAGCACCTTCCATACGCTGCCCGACACGTCGGCGGCAATCGCCCGCTGCGTGTCGTCGAGCGCGCCCGCTACCCGGTCCGCTTGCGCGTCGCCCGGCTCCGCGTCGCCGACGTATTCCGCGTGGCCCGCCGCGCGCCAGCGCTCGCGCTCCGCGTCGAACGCGGCCTGCTGCGTCGCCTTGAACGCGGCGATCGACTCCGCCTCGTCGTGCAGGAAGCGGTTGTAGGCGCGCAGATCGAACACCGATTCCTCGATCTTCAGCGTCGCGCGACCCGCGATGAAATCCGCACGCAACGCAGTCAGTTCGGCCTCGCTGACTTCATAGAAGCGGATCTCGTCGAAGAAGCGCAGCAGCCACGGCTTGCCGGCCTCGAATTCACGCGTGGTGCGGTGGCGGTTCCACATCTGCACGGTACGGCCGACGAACTGATAGCCGCCCGGCCCTTCCATCCCGTACACGCACAGGTACGCGCCGCCGATGCCGACCGCGTTCTCCGGCGTCCAGGTGCGCGCGGGGTTGTATTTCGTCGTCACGAGCCGGTGCCGCGGATCGAGCGGCGTCGCGACGGGCGCGCCGAGGTAGACGTCGCCGAGGCCCATCACCAGATAGCGCGCGTCGAACACGATGCGCTTCACGTCGTCGATGCTCGCCAGGCCGTTGATGCGCCGGATGAACTCGATATTGCTCGGGCACCACGGCGCATCGGGCCGCACCGACTGCATGTAGCGCTCGATCGCGACGCGCGTCGACGGGTCGTCCCACGACAGCGGCAGATGCACGATGCGGTTCGGCACACGCAGGTCCGCCACGTCGGCCAGTTCGCGCTCGGCGGCCTGCAGATGCGCGAGCAGCGCGTCGAGCGGCAGCGTCCGCGCGTCGAACTGCACCTGGAGCGAGCGGATGCCAGGCGTCAGGTCGAGCATGCCGGGCAACCGGTGCGCGTCGAGCCAGCCCATCAGGGCGTGCACGCGAAAGCGCAGGTTCAGGTCAAGCACGAGCGGCCCGTATTCGACCAGCACGTTGCGGTCGCCCGAGCGCCGGTAGACGACGCCGATGCCGCCGCCGGCCGACGGGTCGCGATGCAGCACGCAATCGTCGAAGGAGGCGGATGCGCCGGATGCGGCAGCGGCAACGTCACGCGTCGCATCCACGACCGCAGCAGTCGATACCCCGGCCGACACGCCCGCGCGCACGAACTGCACGGTATCGCCCGGCCGCAACTGCCCGAGCTTCCACAACTCGTCGCGCACGACCGTCACCGGGCACACGAAGCCGCCGAGGCTCGGCCCGTCCGGGCCGAGAATCACCGGCATGTCGCCGGTGAAATCGACGGCGCCGATCGCATACGCGTTGTCGTGGATGTTCGATGGATGCAGGCCCGCCTCGCCACCGTCCGCACGCGCCCATTGCGGCTTCGGGCCGATCAGCCGCACGCCGGTGCGGCTGGAGTTGTAATGGACGGTCCACTGTGTGCCGTAGAGCATCGCGATGTCGTCCGGCGTGAAGAAATCCGGTGCGCCATGCGGACCGTCGAGCACGCCGAGCGTCCATGCATGCGTCAGCGCGGGAATCTCGGCCGCGGCCAGCATCGCACCGGCGTCGCCGCGCCCGGCGTCCGCGTGCAGATGCAGCACGTCGCCCTTGCGCAGCGCGCGGCCGGCATGGCCGCCGAACTGGCCGAGCGTGAAGGTCGCCTTGCTGCCGAGATAGTCGGGCACCTGCAGCCCACCCTTGACGGCGAGACACGCGCGCACGCCCGCGCCGGTCACGCCGCCCAGTTTCAATACTGCGCCCGGTCGGGCTCGCACGACCTGCCAGAACGGCACCGCTTCACCGTCGAGCGTGGCCGCGAGCGGCGCGCCGCCGAGCACGAACAGCGTCGCGGTATTGAAGCGCAGCGTCGCGCCGACCATCGTGAATTCCAGCCCGGCCGCGTCGCGCGCGTTGCCGAGCAGCGCGTTCGCGAGATCGAATGCGCGATCGTCCATCGGCCCCGACGGCGGCACGCCGACGCTCCAGTAGCCGACGCGCCCGGGCGCCTGCTGCACGGTGGTCTGCACGCCGCCGTCGAGCACGTCGATCGTGTGCGGCGCGAACGCGAAGCGCGACAGGAAGGCAGTGGTCGGCGCGCCGCGCGCGAACGTGTCGGAGCCGACGACGGCACGCAGGTAGTCGAGGTTGGTCTCGATCCCGTACAGCTCGGTCTGGTCGAGCGCGGCCCGCAGCGCGGCCAGCGCGTCGCGCCGCGTGTCGCCGCGCACGATCAGCTTCGCGAGCAGCGGATCGTAATGCGCGCTGATCTCCGTGCCTGCCTCGATCCAGCCGTCGACCCGCACGTCGTCGGGAAACGCAACGTGCGTGAGCAGCCCGGCGCTCGGCTGGAACTGCTTGTTCGGGTCCTCCGCATAGAGCCGCACCTGGATGCTCGCGCCGCGCGGTACGACGGCGAGCGTGTCGAGCGGCGGCAGGTCGCCTTCGGCCTGCAGGATCATCCATTCCACGAGATCGACGCCCGTCACGGCCTCGGTCACGCAATGCTCGACCTGCAGCCGCGTGTTCACCTCGAGGAAATAGAATTGCCGCGTGCTCGCGTCGAACACGAATTCGACCGTGCCGGCCGACGCGTAGCCCACCGCGCGCGCGAGCCGCACCGCGCTCGCGTGCAGCGCGTCGCGCTCGGCGGCGCTCAGGTCGGGCGCGGGCGTTTCCTCGATCACCTTCTGGTTACGCCGCTGCACCGAGCAATCGCGTTCGCCGAGCGCGATCGCGCCGCCGCGGCCGTCGCCGAAGATCTGCACTTCGATGTGCCGCGCGTGTTCGACGAACTTCTCGAGATAGACACCCGCATGCGCGAAGTTCGCGGCGCCGAGCCGCACGACGGATTCGAACGCTGCGCCGAGCTGCGCCGCATCGCGGCACAGCGACATGCCGATGCCGCCGCCGCCCGCGGTGCTTTTCAGCATCACCGGATAGCCGATCGCGTCGGCTTCGGCGAGCGCCGTCGCGACGTCGTCGAGCAGCCCGGTGCCGGGCAGCAGCGCGACGCCGTGCGCGGCCGCGAGTTCGCGCGCGGTGTGCTTGAGGCCGAACGCGCGCATGTGATCGCCGCGCGGCCCGATGAAGCGCAGGCCCGCCGCTTCGCACGCGTCGGCGAAGCCAGCGTGCTCGGACAGGAAACCGTAGCCGGGATGCACGGCCTGCGCGCCGGTTTCGCGCGCGGCGGCGAGGATCGCCGCGACGTTCAGATAGCTGTCGGCCGCCGGGGCGGGCCCGACCCGCACGGCTTCATCGGCGAGCGCTACGTGGCGCGCGTCGCGGTCGGCATCCGAATAGATCGCGACCGACGCGATGCCGAGGCGCTTCAGCGTGCGGATCACGCGGCACGCAATTTCGCCGCGGTTCGCGACGAGGACTTTGGCGAATCTCATGTTGCCTCCCGCAGCGAACGTGTCGGCCCGGAGTAGCGCTTCAGCGCGTACTCCGGCCCCATGCAAAGCAAGCGAGCGTGGAGGCCGTTCATTCCGCCTCCCAGATCATGAGGCGCACGGGCGTCGGGTTGTAGCCGTTGCACGGATTGTTGAGTTGCGGGCAGTTCGAGATCAGCACCGTGACGTCCATCTCCGCACGCATCTCGACGTACTTGCCGGGCGCCGAGATGCCGTCCTCGAACGTGAGCCCGCCGAGCGGCGTGACGGGCACGTTCATGAAGAAGTTGACGTTGCCGACCAGGTCGCGCTTGGTAAGCCGCGCGCCGGCGCCGCACGTGCAGTGCGAGATCGCGTTGAGGAAGCTGTCGCGGCAGTTGTGCATGTAGCGCTTGTCGAGCGCATAGCGCACCGTGTTGCTCTCGGCCGCGCACGCGCCGCCGAGCGTGTCGTGACGGCCGCACGTATCGGCGACGATCGTCGCCATCGGGTTGCCGCGGCTCGACATGAGCACGCTGCCGGCGCTCAGGTACAGGTTGCGCTGCGAGCGGATCGTGTCCTGCGCGCTGTAGCGCTCTTCGGGATCGTCGGTGCGGTAGAACAGCGTGTCGACGGCCTGGTTGCCTTCGAGGTCGAGAATGCGGAAGGTCTGCCCGCGCTTCAGGTCGTGCAGCCACGGGTCGCCCGCGCTCAGCGTGACGTCGTGGATCGCGTCGCGCGGGTCGAGACGGCTTTCGATGATCGGCATGGTCTCGCTCCTCATGCGAACAGACGGTCGGTGTTGGCGAAGCCGCGCATGTTCTCCGCGCATGCGCGCCGGCACGGGTCGTCGTCGGGCGCCGCGCCGTCGGCCGGATACGCGCGGTACGCGATCAGCTTCACGGCTTTCGGCGCATAGTCCGGGCGCGGATCGAGCGGATGCGGCGCGGTCGAGAACGCCGCGAGCGTGTTCATCTCGAAGCGCAGGTCGAACGCGCTGCCGGCCGGCGAATGTCCGGCGACGAACTCGAGCGCGCCGTCGTCGCGTGCATCCAGCTTGCTGAAGAAGTTGACGTTCGCGGCGAGGTCGCGCGCCGACAGTCCGTATTTGGCGAGTTCGAGCACGAGGCTGTCGCGGCCGTTGCGGATCATTGCGTTGCGATCGGCCTGGTACGACGACGTGCCGTACTTGTGCGCGAACAGCCGCGCATCGCCGACGCCGCCGAGCGGGTCGTGCCAGCCGAGCGTGTCGGCCGTGATCGACGCGATCACGCGGCCCATGTCCGTATACAGCGCATGGCCGCGCGTCAGATGCGCGGTGTGCTGCGCCTTCAGCGTGTCGGCCATGTTGTAGCGTTCGAGCAGGTCTTCCTGGCGATGAAAGACAGCGGACAGGTTCGCGCCGCCGTCGACGTCGACGATGCGCAGCGCGAGGCCGCGGCGCAGGATGCCGGACCAGTGGGTTCCGGCGGGAATCAGCGTTTCCCACGCGACGTGCGGCGGCGGGGCAAGAATGGCTTGGGGGCTCGGCGACATGGCGGCTCCGGGATCGGTTGGACAAAAGGCGTGAGAGGGCGACCGAACGACATCGCGACCTCCCGGGCTTTTATCCCTCCGTGGAGCCTCGCCGTTTCCTCTCGTCGAGGCGAAGGCAAGACCGGATTGCTCTCGGACCAGGCATCGCGCGGCACACGCCGCACGACCGGAACCCTAGCGATCCTGAAGATGATGCAAATTGCTTCGCACCTCTCGGGCATCGAATAAGCGAGTTGCGTGCCAGCCGCCGCTCGATGACCGCACGACGCGGCCCGGCGGCGCGATGCCGCGCGACATCCGAATGACCGACGCATTCGCTTGCCCTCGCGGCGGGCGCGCGGCGCACCATGCGCACGCAAGCGCGCACCGGTGCAGTGCGCGTCGCGTGCTCGCCCACCGGCCGATGCGTGATGGCATGGGCATTGCTGAACCCATGCACCGTCACCTCATATCCGATCCTTCATGAACAAGCTCGACCTGCTCCGGCGCGTACTGCACGCGCTGTTCGCCGCCCGCTTCATCGAACTTCAGCGCGCCACCCGCCGCCGTTGAATCGCCTTGCCGCGCGCCGTTGGCACGCTTCTCGCTCGGCATGACGCCGAGAGGTGCGGCGGCGTCGCATCTTAGGGGTGCTAGGGTTCCGGTTCATCATCGAACGTCTGGTCCAAGAGCAGCCCGGCGCGAGTTCGTCCGGTCGCAAGACCGGATGCACGCGTGCTACACGGCGGGACAAAAGCCCGGGAGATTGGCGATGGCAACGGCCGTCGCGCCTCTCCGTGGCCGCTCGTCCGTTCCGCATCCGCAGGAACCGGTCACGCAGCCGGACCATGTGCTCGCGCACGGTCCGTATCGACGATCCCGATCCCGGTCTCCTGGAGAACAACGATGACCCGTCCCGCCCCGGCGCTTCGCCACCTGCCGTCCTTCCGTTTCATCCGTCATGCATTGGGCGCCGCCGTCGCGGCCGCCACGCTATGGGCGGCGCCTGCCGTGCACGCTGCCGCACCGCTGAAGATCGGCTACAGCGACTGGCCCGGCTGGGTCGCGTTCCAGGTCGCGCTCGACAAGGGCTGGTTCAAGGAGGCCGGCGTCGACGTCGATTTCGAATGGTTCGATTATTCGGCGTCGCTCGACGCGTTTTCCGCGGGCAAGCTCGATGCGGTCGCGGCGACCAACGGCGATGCGCTGGTAACGGGCGCGTCCGGCGCGAAGAACGTGATGATCCTGCTGACCGACTACTCGGCCGGCAACGACATGATCGTCGCGAAGCCGCCGCTGCGCACCGTCGAGGCGCTGAAGGGCAAGAAAATCGGCGTCGAGCTCGGCCTGGTCGACCATCTGCTGCTCGAAACCGCGCTGCAGAAGCACGGACTCAAGGACGGCGACGTCACGCTCGTGAATGCGAAAACCAACGAGCTGCCGCAGGTACTCGGTTCGTCGGCCGACATCGCCGCGGTGGCCGCATGGCAGCCGAACGCCGGCGAGGCGTTGAAGCGCGCGCCGGGCGCACGGGCGATCTTCACGTCGGCGGATGCGCCGGGGCTGATCTACGATGCGATCACTGTCGCGCCGGCGAGTCTCGCCGCGCGTCGCGCCGACTGGGCGAAGGTGATCAAGGTCTGGTATCGCTGCGTCGCGTACATCAACGATCCGAAGACGCAGGCCGATGCGGTCAAGATCATGTCGGCGCGTGTCGGGCTCGCGCCGGCGCAATATCTTCCGCTGCTGAAGGGCACGCATCTGCTCGACGAGGCGGCCGCGAAGCGTGCGTTCCGCAAGGGCGACGGGCTCGATTCGATCTACGGCTCGACGCGCAACGCGAATGCGTTCAACGTGCGTAACGCCGTGTACAAGCAGTCGCAGGACGTCGACGCGTATATCGATCCGCGGCTCGTCGATGCGCATTGAGGGCGGAAAGCCTGCCGGCGCGGCAATGCGCTGCGCCGGTGGGCGACTCTGATGAGCTCACGTGCTCCGAGGTCGCAAGCGGTCATTGCCCGTCCATGCCGTGCCGATGCCTCGTACGTCATCGACCGCCATGTGTTGACGGGGCGCTTACGCGAAAGGGAACGGGCCCTCGAAGTGCCCCACGTAACACAAGTGGGAAACCGCTGGCTGACCTCGACCTGCCCAGCGATGCAGCATGTATGCAGGGGGTTCGAGAAAGGAAGCGGGCTGCGCGTCCGCTTCAACGCGCAGCGCAATCTGAGTGGTCGTGCTCGGGCAGGTGAGTACCGGAACGCGTCCAAGACGTGTCTGCATCGACCGGTGGACGTGCCCGGCAAGAATGCGATCTACGTTGTCGTGGCGCGCCAGAACCGCGGCAAAGGCCTCGGCATTTCGCAATCCGTAGATGTCCAGATAAGGAATGCCGGTCATGAACGGTGGATGGTGCATGACGATAACCACGGTCCGATTGCGATGCTCGGCAAGTTCAGTGTCGAGCCACGCCAGGGTTTCGGCGTCCAGGTCACCGTGATGTAGCCCTGGAACGGAGGTGTCCAACGCCACGAGGCGTAGTTCGCCCACGTCCAGCGCGAACGAGAGTGCGCCCTCGTCCGGAAGCCACGCGTGATCCGGGAACGCGGCTCGCAGATTGCCACGGTCGTCGTGATTGCCCGGCAGAACCACGAACGGTCGCCTCAACTCCACGAGCAGTTCACGAAGTTTTCGATACTCGTCTTCGGTGCCCTCGTCCGTCAGGTCGCCGGAGATGACGACCAGGTCTGGCTCAGGTCGAATGCGGTTCAGCGAATCGACGGCCGCCGAAAACATGACGCTGGAATCCACGGCGTCTTGATACAGGACGCCGTGAGGCCGGACATGAATATCGGAAAGTTGTGCGATGACCGTCACTCGGCGCTCCATCGGTTTTGACCCGCCCGTACATCGATCGAGAGGATTTTAGGCCGGACAAAATTCGCCCATCGACAGAAGCTTTCGGTGACAACGGTCGGGCGCCATGCGCGCTCAATCGTGCGTCAGCGTGGCTGATTCGGGATGACAAGTAGACGCACACGCCGGGTGGCGAAGCACGAAAGGCGGCTTCTGGCCGAACGCGGCCGGCCGCCGCCCCGTGACGCGCGACCGGCGCAGATCGACCCGGTACGGTCAGCTCATGCGGCGAAGCTGAGGGCTTTGACCAGCTCGTTAGCCACGACGTAGGCAATCAGAACGTAACAACGAAAACTGCAGGAGATCATGATAGGCACCACGCCAGTACCCGGCTTGACGCTGATACCCTTCACGGACAAAGCCCAGCGTCTCCAGCACTTGTATAGAGGATGCGTTCTGAGGGTGGACCTGGGCTTCGATACGGTTTATCTGCATCGTGTCGAAACCGTAATCGATCGCGGCAGAAAGCGCTTCGTTCATGTATCCCTTGCCACGCGCAAACGTAGCTAGCTCATAGCCAACGGCGCAGCTTCGCCAATTTCGATTCCATCGGAAGAGGCCGCACGTACCAAGTAAATGGCCGTCCGAAAGTCTCTCGACAGCCCAACGGACGCCAGAGCCACTGCGCCGCCAGTCGGCAAATACCTGAATCAACTTGTCAGCCTCGCCTATATCGGTCATCGGATCGGTACCGAACCAGCGCATACCCTCAGCGTCACCGTGCATCGCGAACAGCGATGGTGCGTCGCTGGGCAAAAGCTCCCGCAATGACAGCCGGGAAGTTGTCAGCGTTGGGAAGGTGCTTTCCGTTTCGCCCCGATTGATGGACACCAGCGCCCCCTGTGTCGATGTTTCACTTGGTTTCAATAGATTGTCGCCGATTCAGTCCCGCCGATCCAATGTCCGGTGTTGGGTGCGGATTCAACTCGACGCGATGGGCTACCGCCGACCCACACGAGACAGTCACATGGTCCGAAAGCGGCCCCTCATGAAGGTGGCAACGTCCGCATCCTGATGCCCGAAGCTTCGCGGAAGTTGTTCGGGTACTCGGGGCACTCGCTTGTGGTTGCGCCTGTGAATACGCGTGGCCCTGAGCGCTAGTCCGAACGGGATGTCGCCCTGGCGGTAGCACGCCGCACCGCCGGTTTCGTGGCGAGTTCATCCAGTGTGGTGGAGAATTCGAAGCCCTTTTCGTTTTCACGAGTCACCACAAACCCAAGCTTGCGATGGAACGCGATAGACAACCGGTTGGTCTTGTAGACATGGCTTCGTAGCTCACCGATCCGTCGTTCGCTCGCCAGCGTCGCAATCTTCGCGAACAGTTCATTTACTACGGTATACGTCCGATGCAAGGGATGAGTACCAAACGCACCAACGAACCAGCACGCTCCTGCTTCCGGCCGAAGCATTGCATAAGCCACGAGTTTGCCGTCCCGTCGCACGTAGCACAGCTCATTGATCTCCAAGGATTTGCACAATTTCGCCCGATGCTCGTCTACGTCGAAGGCGTCGCCGGCTCGCTCAGTGTGCTCACGTAACGTCAGTACATCAAGTGCGAGAAGTTCGTCAACAGAAGGTGACATAGGTGGAGGTAAGGACGATGGAGAAGCGCACTGCAACAATACTTCGGATCAAAACTTTCGCGAATTCATACTGCCTCGCTGACTGACCGCTTCTGGCCGAATCTGGCAGCACGTGAAACCGCAACGGCATCCGCTGTGATCTTAGAAAGGGAGAAACAAGTCGTCCTTCGGATACGGGAGCGCCAGTTCCGGCATGTCATGCCTTCCAAAATATCGAGTTGACGTGGTTTCAGGATCGCTTGGTATCCCTGAGCCATCAATGATTTTGCATTGGAACAAAGTCACTACGTATTCGACGCGGTCGCCACTTGGATACGTGTATCGAAACAGTCGTCCGCCAAACACGCCGAGAATGCCGTGAATGCGGATTACATATCCGGTTTCCTCCATGACCTCGCGGAAGATGGCCTCTTGCGGGCTTTCGCCCAGTTCAACTCCACCAGCGGGAAGACTCCACGCCTCTCCAGACGACTTCTCCTGAAGCAGCAATTTGCCTTCATGGTCGTGAATCACAGCTGCAACGGACGGACTCAAAATCAGATCGCTTCCAACCTTCTTTCTCAGCCGACTCATGTAGCTTTCGTTATCGATCTGCAGTGACACCTTCCCCCCACAATGAGATTGGGCCGGTCCGATTGTCTGGGATCCCAGCAACTTTGTCGAATGTCTCAAAATGGCCGCCTCGCGCCCGACGCATGAGCGCGACGAACATCGCTGGGCGGCCGCGCGATGCAACAGGCGTAACACGACCCGGAGCGGACGGTCGGTTTTCTAGAAAGCGGCCATTCGTTTCAGGTGGGCCAGACGCCTAGTGCCATGGAACTGTCCATACCGGACTGCGGTCGATCGTCACTATACGCAGACATTTGGAAGATCAATCAGGTGCATCTTCCTCCAGCGACCCGACGAGTTTTCCAGCAGAGCGACCGAGCTACAGCACGTCCGAATCGCGTCCCGCGCAGACAGACGATGCTCGAGCTCGACGGCAGCCAAATGCGCTGTCGCAGCATCGCCATGCGCGACAGTCAGATGCGGAACGATGCCATCGTGTGCGCCACCATAGGGACGAAACATGGGGAAGCGCTCGACCAACGCAGCCGTCAAGGCGACGAACGGTTCTGGCGGATCGGGAGCAAGATAAGTGGTGACCGCAAACCGCTCGACCTTCCTCAACATAAATTCGAACGGTTGCACAACACTCAACGCGCTTTGCGCCTGACGAAGGACATCGGGCGTAATTTCGTCAGGCGGCATGAAGGGAAACAGAACCGTGATATGCGCCGGCACGCCGAGATCAGAGGTAGCATCAAACCGGCTCCGAAGGTCGGCTACTGTTGATTCGGCTGCGGGAACATCAACGACGAACGCTGTTGTGGGCATTCGGGAATCCTCTCGCGTCGATTGACCATCTATGGTCGATTTCCGTCGGTAACACGCCCCTTGACTGCCTGCGGCATTTCTAAACGATGATGGTCACACGGGGCCAGCGGTCCTTGTATCTTTTCTGCTGGATTCGCCGAAGATAGGTATCAATGCTGACACGCGCAGGATTGCGTCGTACCACCATGGAAAAAAGGTCGTCGAGTCCGTATGGTGCGCAGACATCAATTGTCCCGTCACCGAGCAAAGTCAATCCTACCGTCGTCGCGTACTCCGGCCACGACGCAACGGCTTGGGTCAGTGAACTGAAGGGGGGCACCGGATGCCCAAAGGCGCTCTCGAACCAGAGATGAACAGCGGCCTGATTCGTGACCTCCCACGGAATTTCGGGACATTGCGCCGTGAGGCTGTGCTGGATTTCGGCATCGCGAATCGACGACAAATCGGACGGGTCGAAATAGGCCAAATCGACGTCGGCTGGGCGTGTCGGAGTCACATATCCGTGAAGCGAGCCCCAGACCAAATTACGAATGGCCCCTGCGCCAATGCACCAGGATTTCAGGCCCATTGCACGTGCGGCCGACAGCGCAGACATACACCAAGACGACTGGCGGGCTATTTCGACTAATCTTTCGTTGAGATTCATCGCGGGTCTACGTGCCTAAACGAGCAGAACGGCTGATTGTCACCAAATCCGGCCGCACCGTCGAGTGACCGAAACTGGCCGAACATGGCCGGCCAATGCTCTGCAATGTGCGACCATCGCAGTTCGATCCGCTGCAGCCATTGGATGCCTCGGCAACTCAACGGCAAGGTTCAGTGCCAAGCTGATCTTCGGCTGTCCAACTGCATGCACCGGCGAAGATCCTCGGACATTAGCACTGATGGGCTGTTACGCCGCGCTTTAGTAACGGACTGCGCAAGTGGCCGTCCCGGGCTGCCCTTTACTCTCTTGACGCGGCGTCAAGAGCCGTTCAAGCAGATCGGTGCTGTCTAGTTGCGCAATCCACCAGTTTAAAGCGTTCCCTACCTTGTCCTCGCGCCAAGCGAGGTAGCCATTCGTGAACTCGCGCACACCCACAATGCGACGCGCGACCAGCCTGCCTTCGTGTATCGGTTCTTTCGCTACGAAATCAGGCAGCATCCCGACAGCGATACCTTCACACAGTGCTTGCAGTTTAGCTGCGAGCGTCGGCACGATGACCAGTGGCTGTCCGTCACGGGTGGCCACAGATTGCCGTTGCAGTTCGCGAGAAGTGTCACTGATGACAACACCTCGATATCCTGCGATCGTTTCGCTCTCCAACGGCTCGGGGATGCGGGCGAGTGGATGGTCCGGAGCCACGACAAAAACGTGCCGGAGGGTTCCGATTGGCCGGGCCGCAATATTGGCGGCATGCGGCGGCTCGCCGAACGCCCCTATCGCGAGATCGGCACGCCGCGTAACCAGGGCATCCCACACGCCCCCAAGCACCTCGGTGGAAAGACTTAGCTGGGTATTCATCTCCAGGTCGTAGAAGGCATGGACATACGGCCACAAGGACTGGATTGGCAAGATTGCATCGACGCATAGTCGAAGCTCCGATTCCCAACTGTCTCGAATGCCTTTTGCTTTGGCCTCCAGGTGTCGAGCCGCGTCTAAAAGTCGACGCCCATCTTCCACAACAGCACGACCCGCTTCCGTGAGTCTCGTCCGTCTGCCGCTGCGATCGAACAGTTCGACATCCATGTCGCTTTCCAGCTTTTGCACAAGGTAAGTGAGCGTGGACGGAACTCTATGCAACAACTCGGCCGCCTCGGCGAATGTACCGGTCCGGTCAATTGCATCCAAAACTTCGAGAACTTCAAATGACAGCTTGGTCGCCATACAGCATCCTTGGATACTTCTATCGTTCACAGGCTTCACCGCGACGGCCGAGCGGCTTTGCCGCAGCAACGCTTCCATGCGGTTGCCCAACCTTTCGGGACTCGCTCGGATGCTGATCAAATGGACAAAGGCGATGTCGTCCCTGACTCGGATGCTCTCGTTGACCGCCTCCGGCCACTCGATGGTCATTGCGGCAAGAGTCTAGGGTACACGCTGCCGTTTGTCTGCTCGTGGCGTGACGCACAGTCAGCCAGGCGCATGATTCTGCTCGCGTCAATTTAGTTGTCGCCCGCCAGCGCAGCCACGGGCCGTTTATCGGTAGCGGCGAGCGGCGACCGAGTCGCATTCCGGGTCAAGCGCCACGGCATCGACCGGTGTCCGGTGTGCGTGTCCCAAGACGATCGGACACGCCCATATTCGCGCCTTCGCGTTCAGGGCGTGGCGTGCCGCGACGGATACGATTGGCACGCGTGTGTCCTTTGGCAAGGTACAGTCGACGTTCGAATGGCTGCTTGAGAGCGATTGCCTACGACTGTCGAGGCCGACTGCTGCCCGACATGGGCGGCAACAGCCGACCCAGGACGGCCCTTCAGACTTATCCAAAGCGGCCAATCGTTGTGACCTGCGGCGGGATTTTATAGCCTCGCTCGATGAGTATCTTGGCCTCGGCGCGACTGCGGAATCATTCCCGATTAAATCGCTTCTCCCGCAGCGTGCCGTTGGAACCTTCAACGGAGTCGTTCTGCCAAGGGCGGCAAGAACGGACACAGCGTGTACGATCTGGTCTTCAAGAAAACCATCCAAGGAGAGAGGAATGAATCCGGAACAGGCCCGAGCCGAAGAAACCCAGGCGATGGAGCGCATGGTGGCCGCCACGCTGCGCGTGCAGAGTACGTTCGCCTCGATGCAGAAGCAATTTCCGCCGCAAGGCAGCGGCGAGCCTTCGCCGTTCGCGCTGCAAACCTTTGATGCCGCCCTGCAGGAACTTGAAGACGCACAGGCCGCGTTCGATGCGCTGCTGAACGATCTGATCGACGGTAACCGCTAAAGGCTACGCCCTTATCCGCACCGATTGCCGACGATCTAAAAAGCTGTGTCGGACGGCCGTTCGTGGCCGGTAGCGGCCTCTCGCCACCGCCGACCGCAAGCCCGACGGCGAATCATCCCCCGGCCCGCGCTCCCCGCTTCATACACCTCTCGGCAGCCGCACCGCGAACACGGTTTCCGTCTGATCGGACCGCGCGTCGATCCGGCCGCGATGCGCCTTGGCGATTTCCCGCGCGATGAACAAGCCGAGCCCCAAGCCGGCATCGTCACCCTTCCTTCCCTGACGCGCTTCCCCGCGCTCGAGCGGATCGAAAATGCGGTCGAGCGTGCGCGGATCGATCGCTGGCCCGCTGTTGCCGACCTCGACGAACACTTCATCGCCGGTCGTCGTGGCCACCACCCGCACCGGTGTATCGCGCGCGCCATACTTGATGGCATTGCTCAGCAACTGCTGCATTCGCTGGTCGTCCCACTCACCCCGGAGATCGCCGCGCATATCGACGGTAATTTCGCGATCCGGATGACCGGCCCGCAACTCGTCCACCACATTGTCGAGCACATGTGCGAGATCGATATTGCGGGGAACGACGTTGATGCCCAGCCCGAGCTGGGTGCGATTGAAATCGCAGAGGTCATCGAGAAGGCCCTGCATGCGGCCGCCGCTTCTGATCAGCCGAGCGGCGGCCTCCGATACTTCCTCACCCGCATTGAGGGCGGCAAGATACGACGCCGTGAGCTGGATGGTCTGCAGCGGCGTGCGCATGTCGTGACTCAGCATGCCGAGAAGCAGGTTGCGCGCCTGTTCGACCTGTTCGGTAAAAAAAGAGACTGATTCGGCCAGCGCTTGATCGATCGCTTCGTTGAACCGGATCATGTCGTCCATGTCAGGCGCCCCCGGCTGACACGCGTCGATCCACAGCCGCAGCACACTGGCACGCAGCGCCCGATACTCGGCTGCCAGCTGGTTGATGTTGAAGCCCCGCCGGGCGCGCAGAACGGCATGCGTCTGGGCGGCCGTCTCGCTGGCGTTCGCCGGCTCGGGGGCGCGCCCCAGCGATTTTTCGTGTTGCGCTTCCCGCGTTTGCGGGGTCGCGATGTCCTTGGCGACGGCGGTCAGGATCTCGCGCGCGTGGTCGCGTAGCCCCTGCGAGTTCATGTGCCTCGCGGCCGGTAACAACGGCTTCCCACTGCACCAGGATCGTTTCCATGTTCCGTACGATGAAATCAGCAAGACGCATATCGCCCCTCACAACGGAATGAACGTTGGACGCTTCTGTCGAACCGCACGATATCACTGAATAACGGCGTTATCCGACGATTCGATCGCCGCCGTCGTCATTTCCGACTGCGCGGGCGGTGAACGCCCGGCGGCCAGGGCCCGGCGGACCGGACGATTCCGGATGCACCATGGTCCTTTTCAGGGCCGAAGTAGGCTTCGATTCGCACGCCCGTCACGTCGGGCGGCTAGCATCGCCGATAATCGATGCGCGTCACCCCCGTTCCGCCGGGCGCCGCCTTTCGGTTGCCGCGGCACCGGCAGCACGAACCTTGCTTCGCGCCCGTTCGACTTCCATCCGACGGTGGAGTCGGCCGCCTCTTCCCGTCACGGCCGGCCGCCGGCACGAAACTGCACATGCCCAGGAAGAAATCCAGCCTCTGGCTGCGGCATCTCGAACTGTTTTCCATCGCGACCGGTGCGCGGCCGAAGAAGCGCGCCGGCAAGCCGCGACCGGCCGCCCCAAAAGCCGCCAAGAAGGTCGTTCAACGCACCATCAAGCCGGCCGTCGCCGCCCCTGCCGCCAAACGAACGGGCGCCGCGCCCGCCGCACGCGCGCCATCGGTCGAGCCGCCCGGCACCTGGCTGCGCTCGTTTCATTCCGCCGGCCCGAGCGCCGGCCGGCTCGTGAACCATCTTGCGTACGCGCTGTATCTTCCCGCCGCACCTGCCAAAACAGCGGGCATGCCGGCGGTCGTCATGCTGCACGGCTGCAAGCAGACCGCCGAATCGTTCGCCGCGGGCACGCGCATCTGCCGTCTGGCCGAGCGCGCGGGGTTCGCCGTGCTGTTTCCCGAACAGGCCAAGACGACCCATGCGCACCGCTGCTGGCACTGGCATGGCGACGCGACCGAGTCCGAAGCCGCGGCCGTCGCGTCGCTGGTCGACGCCATCGTGCGGCGCCACGGCTTCGATCGCGACCGGATCTACGTGGCCGGCCTGTCCGCCGGCGCCGGGCTCGCCGCGGCGCTGGCGCTCCGGTATCCCGACCGTTTCGCGGCCGTCGGCCTGCACTCCGGCCCGGCCATCGCGCCGCCGTCGTCGACGATGGCCGCGATGAGCCTGATGCGTCGCGGGCTCCGCGACGATCCGGTCGCCGCGCTCGACGCGTGCGCCGACGTCGCGTCCTATCCCGGCATGCCGGCCCTCGTCATCCATGGCGCGCTCGATACGGTCGTGACCGACCGGAACGCGACGCAGCTCGGCATCGCGTTCGCGCGGCTCAACCGGCTCGTCGACGAACACGGGGCGATCCGCATCGGCGAGCAACGCAGCTACGCGCAGGACGATGCGGACTACATCGATTATCTGAAGGGCGGCCGGCTGGTCGTCAGGGTGTGCATCGTCCGCCGGCTGCCGCATGCGTGGAGCGGCGGAGACCCGAGCGAGCCGTTCCATTCCGCCAAGGGGCCGGACGCGACCGCGATGTTCTGGCATTTCTTTCGTCGTCAGCGCCGCAAGCGATTGGCGTGACGCACGACGCTCGCAGCGGCCGCTCGCGAGCGTCCGCCGTCATGACGTCATGCCCGCTGCTCCAGCGCTGCCGCGCTCGCGCGGTCGCCGGCACGCCGAACCGGCAACCGTATCCGGAAGGTCGTGCCGCGCCCCGGCTCGCTGGTCACGTCGATGGTGCCGCGATGACGCTCGACGATGCCGTGCGATACCGACAGCCCGAGCCCCGTGCCCTGCCCGACCGGTTTCGTCGTGAAGAACGGATCGAAGATCCGCCGGACGACGTCGGGCGTCATGCCGGCGCCGGTATCGCTGATCGCGATCGACACCTGATCGCCGTCGCTCGACGTACGGATCGTGATCACGCCGCGCTCCGGAATCGCCTGCGCCGCGTTGACCAGCAGGTTCATGAAGACCTGGTTCAATTGCGACGGCAGGCATTCGACGTGCGGGACGTCGCCGTAATCGCGCACGATGTCGGCCTTGTACTTGAGCTCGTTGTGGACGACGTTGAGCGTGCTCTGGAGGCCCGCATGCAGATCGACCACGCTCCATTCGTCGCTGGCCGGGCGGGAAAAATCGCGCAGGTCCTGCACGATGCGCCGCACGCGCAGCGCGCCGTCGATCGACTCGTCGATCAGCATCGCGATCTCGTCGCGGACGTAGTCGAGATCCACCGCGCGGTGCACGGCCGTCAACGCGTCGCGGGTGGCCGGATCGAGCTGCGGCAGCGCGGCTTCATGCGCGGCGACCACGTCGAGCAGGCTGCGCACCCACGTCTTCAACGTATTGAGGTTCGCGCTGACGAAGCCGATCGGATTGTTGATCTCGTGCGCGACGCCGGCGGCGAGCTGGCCGATCGACGCGAGTTTTTCCGACTGCAGCAACTGCTCGTGGGTTTCCTCGAGCGCATGCAGCAGGCGCCGCTGTTCGTCCTTCTCCTGTTCGAGCAGCGCGTGCGCGGCCTTGCGCTCGTCGATCTCGGCCGCCATGTTCTCGCGCGTGCGTTGCAGCATCCGTGTCGTTTGCTCGTAGCTGTACAGCGCGCGTTCGAGTTCGCCGGTTCGCACCCGCACGAGCCGTTCGAGCGTGTCGGTCATCCCGCGCAGGAAAGTTGTGCGCGCATCGAAACGGCACACCAGCAGCGTGACGACCAGCGTCGCCATCGTAAACAACGCGACGGTGGTCGCGAGCCACGGCGCGTCGACGCCGTTCGCGGCGCCGCACCGCGCATCCGGCGCGAAATGCGCGGCCGCCATCGCCGTGTAGTGCATGCCGGTAATCGCGAGGCCCATGATGACGGCCGCGCCGATACGTTGCGCGGTCGCGTGGCGCGCCTGCTGCATGCGCAACGCCTGTGCAATCCACAACGCGGCCGTCGATGCGATCACCGCGATGCCGATCGACGCGGCGAACAGCGCGGCATCGTAGCGAATGCCGGGCTGCATGTGCATCGCGGCCATCCCCGTGTAGTGCATGCCGGCGATCCCGCCGCCCATCAGCACACCGCCCATGCACAGCCGCCGCCAGCCCAGCCGTGCGCGCGTGACGACGTTCAGCGCGAAATACGATACGAGCACCGCGATCGCCAGCGACGCGCCCGTTTCCTGCCACGCATAGCCGAGCGGCACCGGCAACGAAAACGCGAGCATGCCGACGAAATGCATCGACCAGATTCCGGTGCCCATCGCCGCCGCGCCGCCGCCGAGCCACGCGCGCTTGAGCTTCGGATCGTCGAGCAGCGAGATGAACGCGGCGAGGTCGAGCGTCGTATACGACGCCAGCGTCGCGATCGCGAGCGACAGCACGACGAGCGGAAGGTTGTAGATGCCATGCATGATCGGGCGCCCGCAACGGGTTGAGTGCATCGCCGCGGCGGGGGCAAGCGCCCGTCCCGCGGCCATCAGGCCGACGTTCGATGTCAGGCCGGCGGCACGCCTGCGTTGGGTGCATGCGCCTGTGCAGCCGGCCCGGCCAGCACGAGAATGTCGAACGGCGTGCCCTCCCGCGTTTCGAAGCGACGCACGAGCTCGATCTGATGCGCGGACATCACGCTGCCTTTCGTCATCAGCAACACGCCGCGATGCGTGCGCAGATCGTCGGCAAGCTCCATCCCTTCGCGCAGTTGCGCCGACCGGATTTCCGCGACGGACGCCGCGATGCCGAGGCTCGCCGGGTCCCGCATCAACTCGATGAAGCCTGCAACCAGTTGCGGGTCGTAACGCACGCTCGCCTGCGAGCGCAACACGTCGATCGCCTGCTCGATCGAATGCGGCGCACCGATTTCGCCGTGGCGCAACCCTTCGAAGTCGCGCGCGATCGCGACGATCCGCGACCCGATCGGGATCGCATCGCCGACCAGCCCGTCCGGCGTGCCGCGGCCGTTGAAGCGCTCGTACTGGTGCAGCACGATCGATGCAACCTTGTGCAACTGGGCGACCGGCGTCAGCACCATCTGCGCACGCAACGGATGCTCCTGAAACACGCGATGCTCGTCCGTCGTCATCCGCGCGAGCGGCTTGTGCAGCAATTCGTCCGGCAGCGACAGCTTGCCGATGCCGTGCAACAGCCCCGCGAAGTAGACGTCCTGCGCATGCAGTTCGCTCATCCCCGACGCCAGCGCGAGCCGGCGCGCGATCTCGCCCACCCGCATCGCGTGCCCGCTCGCGGCCCCGCAGCGCAGCTCGATCATGCTTGCGCACACCTGAACCATCGCCGTGAAACTACTTTTCAGGTCGCTTTGCGCCGCTTCGAGAAACATCACCGTCTGGCCGAGTTCCTCGGTGCGTGCGCGAACCTGCGTTTCGAGGTCCGTATTGAAACGGCGCAGTGCTTCGTTCTGCGCCTCCGTCAGCGCCGCCAGCCGGGCCGCTTCGCGACGCAGACGGCGCTGTTCCAGCGCCTGCTCGATGGTCAGCAGCAGGTCGTGATCGTCCCACGGCTTGTTCAGGTAGCGATACACGCCGCCTTCGTTGACGGCCTGCACGACCGACGCGAGCTCCGCATAGCCGGTCAGCAAGATGCGCATCGTGTCCGGGTACAGCGCCCGTGCACGCGCCAGGAATTCCGCGCCGCTCATGTGCGGCATCCGCATGTCGGACACGATCAGGTCGATGTCGGTCGACGCCAGGATCTCGAGCGCCGTCTCGCCACTGTCGGCAGTCACGATGTCGTAGCCGGCGGGCCGGAATACGCGCCGGAGCGCCGACACCACGTTCGGTTCGTCGTCGACCAGCAGGATCGACGGGACGCGGGGCACTTCAACGGATGCGGATGCGGCTGCGGTGTCGGACGTTTCGGGCGCCACGGCATTCACGCCGTTTGTTGCAGATGTCGTCATAATCGGCCTCGGATCAATTATTTACGCCCTCTCTGCAACATCGGCCGACGCCGCGTTTTCCACATGGGTGAAAACGCTAATACGTGCGTGCCGATTTCAACCGGAATGCATCACGCGAACGCTACGTCGCTGCCGTGCCCGGTTCGCGCCGATAGTAGATGTCCCATTCCGCTTCATCGGTTCGCACGAAGCCGTGCCGTTCGTAGAAGCGGTTCGAGTCGCTGCCGCGCAATGCGCCGACGCGAACGGGCATCCGTCGTTCGTCGGCGGCAGCAAATATCTCGCGCAGCACGGCGGCGCCAATACCCTTGCCCTGATGCGCGGGCACGATATACAGGTGGTCGAGCAACCAGTGATCCGCCATCGGGCGGAGCGTATAGAAACCCGCACGCGAATGGCCGGCTTCGATGAAGCGGCAGAGCGCCGGGTCGAACGACGCGAGAAACCGGTCGCGCGCACGCTGCGGATCGAAACGGCCGATGCGCTCGAGGCTGTCGCGCATCGCGGCGATGCGGATCGCGACGAGGGCGTCGGCGTCGGCTTGCGTGACGGGGAGGAAGGTCAGGGTCGTTGTCATCGAGCGGCGGGATTCGTGCGGGAGCGCGTACCCGGCGTGGCGCGGCGGCGCCAGCCGGGTTTCGACGGGGACTTCGGTGCAGCACGTCACGCCCCCGATCCGTGAGCATGACGCAAGCGAGCCGATGCAATCGGCTCAAGGAATAAAAAGCGCTGGCCGATGCCCTGGCCAGCAAAACGGTTCTGGCGATCCGAGGTTGGTGTGTGCCAGAACCACATGCATTGAACGGCGTACGCCCGACAATCTGTGATCGCAGTTTAGGCCAGGCTAAGCGATGCGATCAGGTCTGCGCCCGCGCCCGTCGACCTGAACGCATCGTCGGGCTTCGGTACTTCCCATGTTGCGATCATCTCGTCAGTCGGAAGATAGTCGGGATCGGCCGACGCGACGCCAACCCACACGCCTTGGGATACCTGCCTGCCATGGAGATAAAAGTGCAGCTCCCGGCCAGCGCGTTCGCACGTACACCTGATTCGCTCCACCGACTGACCCAGTCTTCTGATCCGCGCGACCTGGTTGCGATCCAGTTCGAACATGGCACTCATCACGCCGTCGCAATCGCCGATGCCGAGCATGTTGCTGTCGTCAGTGAATGCCCACGAAGGATGCGGCGTGCCTAGGCGCAGCATGAAAAAAGCTGCGGACTCTGAACCAATCATCATGTTTCTCCGGCAAAAAATACGTCGCTCCACCCACTGAAACTTGATAAGAACGTACGTTCATCCCATCCTGCTTTTCCCGCCTGCCTCAAGGTTCGAATAGACGTACGCCAGCGCCTGATAATGGGCAGGCGCGACATTGAAACGCGCACCGCCCGTCGCTTCCGAAGCCCCTACACGCTTGCCTGCCGGGGTACGGTTTCCGCGGCGATACTGTCTGAACCGGACAGCCTCACCGCAACTGCGGCGGCGGCCGTGCTCCCGTAGACGTTCAGGGCGGTCCGCCCCATGTCGAAAAAGGCATCGACGCCCAGCAGCAGCAGCACCGCATCGGCCGGCAACCCGATCGACGTGAGAACGATGGTGATGGCGACGATCGCCCCGGAGGGCACATTGGCCGCGCCGTCGATGGTGATGATCGTCAAGATCAGGATCGTGATCACCAGCGGCCAGGACCAGACGAGATGATAGGCATCGGCCAGGTAGCCGACCGCAAGGGCCGTGTAAAGTACCGCGCCGTCGCGATTGAAAATGTAGGCCAGCGGCAAGATCGTGGACGCCACGCCGTAGGGCACGCCCAATTCAACCAGCTTCTTCAGGTGCAACGGGTAGGTAATTTCGGACGAACGCGTCGTGAAACCCAGGATCAGCGGCTCCTTCACCTTCCTGAGAACGGCGAGCGGCGACTGACCGGCGACGCGAATGACGATGGTGAGGACGACCGCCAGAATCGCCATGCCGAGATAGGCGACGCCCAGAAGCTCGACAAGCGAGTGCGCGCCGGTGAACCCCTTGGCCGACAACAGCTGCGCGATCGCGGCAAAGATCGCGAGCGGCGACCATGCGATCACCCACTGGACCATCTTGAACAATCCCGACAGCAGCGCCTCGAAAACGGCAATCGCGGGCTCGGCACGCTCCGGCGCGGCCGCCAGGGCCGCCCCGAAAATCACCCCGAAAACCAGCACGGGGAGCGAATTCCCCGCGGCGAGCGCAGCGACGATGTTGGCGGGGATCAGATCGACGAGGAATTTCGTCCAGTCGATACTGGACGCAAGCGCGGCGGGCATCGATCCGGACTGAACCATGCTCGCCCCGAGACCCGGTCGAAATGCAAAGTTGAGCAGCAGGCCAAGCGAGGCGGCCAGACCCGTCATCAACACGAAGAAGCCGATACTCGACAGTGCGACCTTGCCGAGCCGCTCGCGAAGCCGGCCCGCACGAAAGACCCCGACCGTGACCGACAGGAAAATCAGCGGCATGACGACCATCTTGATCGCGTGGCCGAACATCGCGCTCAGAAAGCCCAGCTTCGCGGCAAAGCCTGGAGCAAATACGCCGCAAGCGGCGCCCAGGACAAGCCCGCCAAGCATTTGCATCGGGAGGGAAAGCCCTTTATTTTTCGTGTTCATGCCGTGCCTTTAGCAGTTTGATCCGTGCCGGCGTACCGTCAACGATGTGATTCCACATATGCTGACGCGCCAGCTCGCCGTCGTTCGCTTCGATTGCGTGAAAGATGTGCAGGTGTTCGATCGTGCCGCGCCGAACGGTTTCAGCGTCGCCACGCGGGAGTTCGTTCAGGGCCAGGGTCTGGGCTCGCAATAGACCATACGCCGATGAGATACGCACGTTCCGTGCGGCGGCGAACAACTCCTGATGAAACACCCAGCCGATACGTTGCTCGAGCATGATGTCCGCGACGTCCCGGTCAAGCAGTTCCTGCATTTTTGCTGCCGCGTCGCGAAGGCCTGCCGTCACGCCCGACCTCGCTGCAAGAAACGCCGCGGTACTCTCCAGGGCCAGCCGCATTTCGAAAATTTCGCGGAGATCGCTGGTAGTCGGCGACGCAACATAGGTGCCACTCTTTTCGATGACGACGACCAACCCTTCGGATTCGAGCAAATGCAATGCGCTGCGCACGGGCATTTGGCCGAAGCCGAGTTCGTCGGACAGGCCCCGGTGGGATACTTTCTGCCCGGGCGCAAAGCGGCCGTCAAAGATCCTCGCTCGGATCTCCTCGTAGGCAAGCTCTGCATCTGTCGAGACTTTCGACGTCATCTGTGATCGCAGTTAGCGTATGATTGTAAAAGAAGTGACGGATAGGAAATTACCCTTACTGGTAACGCACGGCAACTGCTAATTTTGCGAGTGGGTATACCGAAAGAAAACTGGAAGAAAATCTGCGTCACGAAGAGAGCCGATAATTATATGACTTCACAAGGTGTGCGCTTTACCATCTGTGCCGTCCGTGCGGAAGAAACCTATCCCCTCAGGGCCGCGATCCTGATGGCGGGAGATGAAGAGGGAAGCGCTTTACACGGAGATCACGCGCCAACCACCCTGCATTTTGCCGTTCGTGACAACGACACTATTGTCGCCGTGGCATCCGTATGTAAAGAAGGACAATCCGGCGTGCCGAACGCGGAAGCCTGGCGCCTGCGCGGCATGGCCGTCCATCCGTCGGTCCGCGGTCTGGGGTTCGGCCGTCTGCTGGTCAATCTGTCCATTCGCCACGTGCGCGAACAGCGCGGCACGCTGCTGTGGTGCACGGCACGCGAGTCGGCCTACCAGTTCTATGAAATGCTCGGCTTTAATCGCGATCCGATTCCGATTTCGCTGCATGGCCGCGACGACATGAAATTCTATCTAATGCAGCGCCCGATCGAATGCTGAGTTTCGTCCACGACTGACGTTCGTTCGAACGCAATTCGGGGGCCGATGTCACGCAGTTGGCTACCGGCCCGAAAAACCCGTTCAACCGGCGCCCGCCTGAGCCGGTTCGCCCGCGCGAAGATCGAGATCGCTTGCGGCGCCTTTTCCCCACAGAAGAATCACCCGAAGCTATCCGCCGCTGTATCACATGCGGAAAGCGCTTACGACTTATACGGTCACGCATTAATCAATCGCGCCTTTCATTTCGATTATCGCAATCCGAAAGCAAATGGAACGGTAACCACCGGTACTGCCGGATTGTTGCTCGCGATGGCTGTTCCGTGCAGTCGATTGTCGTCCCCGCACGACCCCACCTGAATTCGCTTGGCGACGTCGGGCGCATCAGCGTGATGACGCGGACTTCGATAACACATCGCCTACGTGCGGGTTCTTATAGGGGAAACCCCGTAAAGCGCGCGGCTATCAAACGAGATTAACTTATACCAAACAAATTTTGACGGGAATTTATGTTCCTGATATGGTTTTTGCACCTGCAAAGTGCGGCCACGCAGGGGGTGCAGAACAGATCGAGCAGTACGACGTTCCCCATACAAAATTGTAAGGATCACGAAATGAGCGAAGCCGGCATGCCGATGTGGCAAATATGACGCCGGCCGCTGCGACCGTGACGATGCGCAGGCCGCGCGCCGTCACCTGCATTCGAATACGACACAAGCCGTTTCAACCCATCCCGAAACCACTCCTGACAGTGAAATGCAGATGAAAAACAAGAAGATCAACATCAGCGTTATCGCTGTTGCCGCCTTCGCAGCATCCTCGGCAGCAATGGCACAGTCGTCGGTCACCCTGTATGGCATGCTCGATGCGGGCATCGGCTATACGTCGAACATCAATGGCCACAGCCGGTTCGGCCTCGATGGCGGCGCCGCGGGCTCGAACAAGTGGGGCCTTCGAGGGCAAGAGGACCTCGGTGGCGGCCTCCAGGCGGTATTCAAGATCGAGAATGGTTTCAACATCGCGACAGGCGGCATCGGCGGCCAAGGGCCGATCGGTACCACGCGTTCGCTGTTCAACCGTCAGGCCTACGTGGGTCTCGCATCCAGTCAGTACGGCGCGTTGCGCATGGGGCGCCAGCTCGACGCCGTGACGGAAATGGTTCAGGTCCTGACGGGTGACGCCATTTCCGCGTCGACCTTCTCGACGCCGGGTGACGTCGACAACAACGACAACACGACGAACCAGAACAACGCGGTGAAGTACATCTCGCCGATCATCCACGGCTTCCAGGCTGAAGCCGCGTACTCGTTCGGCGGCGTGGCCGGTTCAACGGGGTCGGGTCAATCGTGGTCGGCGGCCGCGACCTACGCTCAAGGCGGCCTGACGGTCGCCGGCGGCTACTTCCGTGCGGCCAACCAGGGCGAGAACGGATGGACGAACGCAACGGCGCAACCGAGCTTCGGCGGCGCACTGGGCTATCCGAGTTCGGGCTACAACGGCGGCAATGCGTTCAAGAGCGCGGGCATCGCGCAAGTCGCCGCGCAATACGAGGTGGGGCCGTACACGGCCGGCTTGCGCTACTCGAACGCCCAGTACAAGGGTAACGACGGCCAGCCGTCGATCCACTTCAACGTGCTGGGTGCGCTCCTGCAGTACCGGGTCACGCCGGCACTGTCGCTGGCGACGGGTTACACGTACGTCTACGGCTCCGCGGCCACGCCCACGCAAGCAGCCGAAGGACGCACGATGGCCTCGATCAACCAGGTGTCGCTGGGTGCGACGTACTCGCTGTCGAAGAGTACCGCGCTGTACGCGATGGGTGCCTACGTGCATGCCAAGGGCGCGCAGGCTTCGGCTGCCGACTTCGGCAACACCTCGTCGGGCGGCAACCAGGTTCAGGTCAACATCGGCATGTTCCACGGCTTCTGATCGCCGACTCGCAAGCCGGGGTAGTGTCCGCACTACTCCGGCGTCGTGCCGCCCTGCCGGCTCGCCATGCCTTCCATCCATTCCTCGAACGCGGACACCGCGGCATCGTCGGCACGATCGGCGTTCGTCACCAGCATGTAGTCGTCAGCGCGCCATACGGGCGATGCGATGGGACACACGAGGCGCCCCTCGGCGAGATCGCGCCCGATCAGCGGCAGCGACGCCAGCGCGACGCCAAGCCCCTCGATGGCCGCGCCAAGCTGAAGATTCACGTGATCGAATTCGACATGGCGCGCGGCCCGCAGATCGGACGCGCCCGCCTCCTTCAACCAGTGCGACCAGGCAGAGCGCGTCGTGGCCGAATGCAGCAGCGTGTGATGGCGCAGGTCGGCCACGCTCTGGATCGGATGCTGGCGCAGCAACGCGGGATTGCAGGCCGGCACGCGCAGGTCGGGCATCAACGGGCGCGAGACGACGCCCGCGCCTTGCTCGGGACCGGAGCGGACACCGATATCGAAAGCGTCGGCGACATAGCGCAGCTTGCGCGATGTCGTCGACACCCTGACGTCGATGTCGGGGTACCGCGAATGGAAATCGGCGAGCCGCGGCAGCAGCCAGCAAAACGCAAAGCTCATCGGCACGTTCACCCGCACGACGCCTGAGATCCGGTGCGTGAACGTGTTGTGGCGCAGCCGCACCACCGCAGTACCGAGGCGCTCGAACGCGTGGCTGACGTCGTTCAGCAACGCCGCCCCTTCGTCGGTCAACGCGACACCGCGCGGACGACGGTCGAACAACGGCAGGCCGAACCAGTCCTCCAGCAACCTGATCTGCTTTCCGACGGCCCAGTGGGTCACATGCAGCTCGGCCGCGGCACCCGCGAAGCTGCCGTGTCGCGCGACCGCATCGAACGCGCGCAGCGCATTGAGCGGGGGTAACTCGCCCCGGTGCTTCGCAACATCCCGGCTTTCGCTCATGACGTGACTTTTTCTCTCCATTGATGCGATTTTAGCTCAATTGAAATGACGATCCTCTCAGCCATAAAATCGACACATCGAGGCTGAAAGCGATACCACGAGCGGCTTCCCTTCACCGCTCGCACGGAGCGAATAACGATGCGCCTGCCGGTTTTTTCCCCTCCCGTCACGCGGGAAACCGCGCCACCCCGACGGCGCGCGCTGTGGCTATCGTGCGTTGCACACGCCATGCACGATGGCTACACGGACATGATCTACGCGTTGCTACCCGTGTGGCAGTCGGAATTCGGGCTCGACTTCGCAGCCCTGGCCATCCTGCGCGGCGTCTATGCCGGCACGATGGCGACGCTGCAGTTGTCCGCCGGGCGTCTCGCGCAACGCCTGGGCAGCCGCGCGACGCTCGCACTCGGTACGCTGCTCGCCGCGCTCGGCTATGCGCTCGCGGGCATGTCGGGTGGCCTGCTCGGGTTGGGCGTCGCGCTGGCGATTTCGGGCGGCGGCTCCAGCACGCAGCATCCGATCGCATCGGGCGCCGTCTCCCGCTTCTATGGGCGCGACGCAAGAGGCCCGCTGAGCATCTACAACTTTTCCGGCGACCTCGGGAAATCGGCGCTGCCGGCCGCCATTTCGCTGCTCGTGACCCTGATGCCATGGCGTCATGCGCTATGGATCGTCGCCGGGCTGGGCTGCGTCGTGGCCGCCGTCATCGCGCTCTGGTTTCCCGCCGTGCCGCGCGGCGGCGCGAACACGACGGCGAAAGAGCATGCGTCCGCGCAACGCGGCGGCACGGGAAAAAGCGGATTCTCCGCGCTGTTCTCCATCGGCGTGCTCGATACGGCCGTACGCATGGGACTGCTTACCTTTCTGCCTTTCCTGCTGAAGGCAAAGGGCGTCTCGCCTCAACTGCTGGGAACGGCCCTCGCACTCGTTTTCATTGGCGGTGCGGCCGGCAAGTTCATGTGCGGCTGGCTCGGCGCGCGCCTGGGTATGGTGAGGACGGTGCTGCTCACGGAGGGCGGGACAGCAGCGTGCATCATCGCGGTGATGTATCTCCCGTTGGCGCCGAGCATGGTGCTGCTGCCGATTCTGGGTATGATGCTCAACGGCACTTCGTCGGTGCTGTACGGAACCGTCCCCGAGCTGTCCGCACCCGAGCGCACCGAGCGCGCATTCGCGATTTTCTATACGGGGACGATCGCATCGGGCGCGCTATCGCCCGTTCTCTACGGTTTCCTGGGCGACCGGATCGGTGTGCACGGCGCCACCTATGCGACCGCGTTGACCGCCCTCGCGATTTTTCCGCTCGCCCTCGCACTGCGCCCGCATCTGGCGGATGACCCGACAGGAGGAACACCATGACGAAATCCGGCTACCCGTCCGTCGCGCTCGTCGGTCCGGGCGCAATCGGCACGACCGTCGCCGCGGCCCTTCACGAAGCCGGCCGCACGCCGGTGATCTGCGGCCGCTCGGCGCACGCGGAATTGAAATTGCGCTTCGATGGCGGCGAGATCGTCGTGCCCGGGCCGGTCCTGACCGACCCGCAAGCGGTCAAGGAAACGGTCGATCTCGTGTTCGTTGCGGTCAAGTCGACGCAGACGGCGAGCGCGGCACCGTGGGTCGCCGCGCTATGCGATGCGAATACCGTCATCTGCGTGCTGCAAAACGGCGTCGAGCAAAAAGCCGCCTTCGCACCGTATGCGGCCGGCGCCGCGATCGTACCGTCGGTCGTCTGGTTTCCGGCGCAACGCGAATCGGGCGCGTCGGTGTGGCTGCGGGCCAAGCCTCGCCTCACCCTGCCCGATACGCCGGCGAGCAACGTGGTGGTCTCGGCCTTGCGCGGCACGCGCTGCGCGCCCGAGGTGGCGGAGGATTTCATCTCGCTCGCATGGCGCAAGCTGTTGCAGAACGCCGTGGCCGGGCTCATGGTGCTGACCGGTCGTCGCGCCGGCATGTTCTCGCGAAGCGACATCACCGAGCTGTCGCTCGCCTACCTGAAGGAATGTCTCGAGGTCGCGCGTGCGGAAGGCGCGAAGCTCGGCGATGAAGTGCCGCAGGAGATCGTCGATGGATTCCACGGCTTTCCGCCGGATTTGGGTACGTCGATTCTTGCCGACCGGCAGGGCAACCATCCGCTCGAATGGGACTGCCGGAATGGCGTCGTGCAGCGATACGGACGAAAGCATGGCATTCCGACGCCGATCAGCGATCTGGTCGTGCCGCTGCTCGCGGCAGCGAGCGACGGGCCGGGCTAATGCGGGACAGG